>NZ_DALYOQ010000029.1:37283-48239 GCF_031974595.1 Pantoea sp. CTOTU46764
TCTTACGTAATGCAGCAATGATATCTGCCGGATGCCAATCCACTTTCCTTGGGTACATAACTTTCTTCTCCGTGTCCGTGTTATTACTTCATCTCCGCTGAAAAAGCTTTCCCGTCGCAGAGATATCTGGAAAAAACCCGCATTTTTATAGCAAATGTTTCCAGTTAATTTCCAGTAAATGTTTGAACGGCGCACGAAACTGCGTCGCTTTTCGCAAAAGTGATGCAAGCGATGTAAGTAAAGGGGAGAAGAGTGAGAAAGGAAACGGGACCAATTCAGGCCCCGTTAAAATCAGAAGTCGCGTTGTACGGACATGTGCGCCAGCGCTTCAAGTGCGCTGCGCCACGGGCTTTCAGGTAATACTTGCAGTGCTGAGATAGCTTTATCCGCCTCTTCTTCAGCACGTTTACGCGTCCACTCCAGCGAGCCAGTTTGTTGCATCGCTGCCAGCACCGGTTCCAGCAGATGACGACCGTTGCCTTCTTCAATCGCTTTGCGGATCATCTGCGCTTGCTCAGGCGTTCCATTGTGCATCGCGTGCAGCAGCGGCAGCGTCGGTTTGCCTTCGCTCAGGTCGTCACCGGTATTTTTACCCAGTGTTTCGCCATCCGCGCTGTAATCCAGCAAATCATCAATTAACTGGAAAGCGGTACCAAGATAGCGACCATAATCCTGCAGTGCTTTTTCCTGCGCTGGCGACGCATCAGCTAAAATCGCCGATGCTTGCGAAGCTGCTTCGAACAGGCGGGCGGTTTTGCTGTAGATCACCCGCATGTAGCTCTCTTCAGTGATGTCGGGATCGTTGCAGTTCATTAACTGCAGCACTTCCCCTTCGGCGATCACGTTGACCGCTTCCGACATCAGCGCCAGGATCTTTAAGGATCCCATGCTGGTCATCATCTGGAATGAGCGCGTATAGATAAAATCGCCCACCAGCACGCTAGCCGCATTACCAAACGCGGCGTTCGCGGTGGCTTTGCCACGGCGCATATCGGATTCATCCACCACATCATCGTGCAGCAGCGTCGCCGTATGGATAAATTCGATCAGCGCCGCATTGGTGATGTGCAACGATCCCTGATAATTCAGCGCGCGTGCCGACAGCACAGCGATCATCGGACGGATGCGTTTGCCCCCGCCGCTGATAATGTAATAGCCCAACTGGTTAATCAGTGAGACTTCTGAATTCAGCTGCTCGAGGATGGTCTGGTTGACGGCCGCCATGTCCTGCGCGGTTAATTCATTAATCTGTTCTAAGTTCATTCGTCTTTTCAGCTTTACTCGTTTTTTGCATGGTAAGCGCTTTAAACAGCGTGAGTTCAGGTAATCTGTTACTGATTGTACTTGAAAAATCGGGTTGCGAAACGTTTGCATTCGCTTTGCGCTTTTTTTCTGCAAGAGAGTGCAAAGTGCTCTTGTCTTCTGCTGGAGTATTGCGTAGAATTCGCGCCCTATTGTGAATATTTATCGCGCCGCCTGATGAACAAGAAAGGCACGCGCAGAAGCGGAGTTTTATATGTACGCGGTTTTCCAAAGTGGTGGTAAACAACACCGAGTAAGCGAAGGTCACGGTCGTGGCGAGAAAGTTAAAATCGTTAAGTTTCGTCGTCGTAAACACTACCGTAAGCAAGCTGGTCACCGTCAGTGGTTCACAGATGTGAAAATCACTGTGATCGGCGCGTAAGAGGAGATCTGACAAATGGCACATAAGAAGGCTGGTGGCTCGACCCGTAACGGTCGCGACTCCAACGCAAAACGTCTGGGTGTAAAACGTTTCGGTGGCGAATCTGTTCTGGCAGGTAGCATCATCGTTCGTCAGCGTGGCACCAAATTCCACGCAGGTAGCAACGTAGGTTGTGGTCGTGACCACACCCTGTTTGCCACCGCAGACGGCAAAGTAAAATTCGAGATTAAAGGCCCGAACAACCGCAAATATATCAGCATCGTTGCTGAGTAAGGTTGTCGTGCTGCAGACGTCTACCGTCTGAATACACGAATGAAAGGCCCCGCAGCTTTGCGGGGCTTTTTACATTCTGCTACTGAGCTTGCTGGATAACAGTTACGCTTTAGCACAGTTGTTGTACAATTTATGTACTCCTGGCTTTGCCAGTCTTGTATTATCCGCCGTCGGTCAGCGCAGAAGACCCTGGCGGACCCGTTTGCGGCCTGCAAGCTGCCGTGAACGACAGCGTGACGGAGAAATAAAATGAAGTTTGTAGATGAAGCGACGATCCTTGCGGTCGCGGGTGATGGCGGCAACGGTTGCGTAAGCTTCCGCCGTGAAAAATATATTCCAAGAGGCGGCCCGGATGGCGGCGACGGCGGCGACGGCGGCGACGTATATCTGTTGGCAGATGAAAACCTCAACACCCTGATCGATTATCGCTTTGAAAAGTCTTTCCGTGCCGAACGTGGCCAGAATGGCCAAAGCCGTGATTGCACCGGTAAACGTGGTAAAGACATCATTGTTAAAGTGCCGGTCGGTACCCGCGTCATTGATCAGGGTACAGGCGAAACGCTGGGCGACATGACGCGTCATGAGCAGAAGCTGATGGTGGCGAAAGGCGGCTGGCATGGCCTGGGCAACACGCGCTTTAAATCCTCGGTTAACCGTTCCCCGCGTCAAAAAACCATGGGAACACCGGGCGAGAAGCGTGACCTGCAACTGGAACTGATGCTGCTGGCTGACGTTGGTATGTTGGGTCTGCCGAATGCCGGTAAATCGACCTTTATTCGCTCGGTATCCGCAGCGAAACCAAAAGTTGCGGATTATCCGTTTACTACGCTGGTGCCAAGTCTTGGCGTCGTGCGTATGGACAACGAAAAGAGTTTTGTTGTCGCTGATATCCCTGGCCTGATAGAAGGCGCAGCGGATGGCGCAGGTTTGGGTATTCGCTTCCTGAAGCACCTTGAGCGCTGCCGCGTGCTGCTGCACCTGATCGATCTTGCCCCTATCGATGAATCTGATCCGGTAGAAAATGCCCGCATCATTCTCGGCGAGTTGGAGAAGTACAGCGATAAACTGTTCCAGAAGCCGCGTTGGTTAGTGTTCAACAAATGTGACCTGCTGAGCCGCGAAGAAGCGGAAAGCCGTGCCAAAGCGGTAGTGGAAGCATTAGGCTGGGAAGAAAAATATTACCTAATCTCTGCGGCTAGCCATGATGGCGTGAAAGATCTTTGCTGGGATGTGATGAGCTTTATCATCGAAAATCCAAAAGAAGCCGAAGAAGAAGCTAAAGAGCCAGAGAAAGTGGCCTTCATGTGGGATGATTATCACCGTGAAGCCATGGAAACGGCGCAGGAAGTGGAAGAAGACGACGATTGGGATGACGACTGGGACGAAGAAGACGACGAAGGCGTCGAAATCATTTACCAGCGTTAATCGCACAAAAAAGCGGCCAGAAGGCCGCTTTTTTTATCTCTTAACCCAGCACCGCCACCGTCAATCTCGAGGTGCAGCACAGCTGATCGCGGGCATTACGAATCTCAATCTGCCAGCTTTGATTACGCGCACCAAGGTGTAGCGGGCGACAAATGCCACGCACTTCACCGCTGCTTACCGCGCGATGGTGGCTGGCACTCACCTCAATGCCCACCACGCTTTTGCCGTCTTCGATGCTGAGATAACCGGCGATCGATCCCATCGACTCCGCCAGTACCACCGAAGCACCGCCGTGCAGCAAGCCAAACGGCTGCTGCGTGCGGGCATCCACCGGCATGGTGGCTTCTAGGTAATCCTCACCGATGGTGGTAAACACAATTCCAAGGTGTGCCACCAGCGAGTTTTCACCCATCTTATTCAACGTTTCAACATCGACCGATCGTTTCCAGATTGCCATCACTTAGGATCCTAGCGTTGCGCCACCGTCGACCACAATATCCTGCAGTACTACGTGGCTGGCAAGATCCGAAGCGAGGAACATCACGTTCGCGACGATCTCCTGCGGTTTCGCGATCTTACGCAACGGGATCCCCAGCTTGTACTGATCCGGGAAACCATTAATCATCTCCTGCTCGGCTTCTGGCGTATGCCACAGGCTGCGTTGCATATCGGTATCGGTGGAACCTGGCGAGACGATATTGCAGCGCACGCCGAACGGAGCCATTTCCAAACCCACGGTCAGACACAAGCTGCGCAGTGCGGCCTTGGACGCGCCATAAGCGGACATCCCAAGACGTGGCGCATGTGCCGCATTGGACGCGATGGTGACAATCGCGCCCGCACGCTGCTGGCGAAACACCGGCAAGGTTTGCTGGAACATGTTGAACGCGCCGCCGGCATTCACCGCCAGACACGCTTGCCAATCTTCAAACGCCAGTTCATCGGTGCTGCCAATACGCAGGATGCCGGCACCGTTCACCAGCACATCCAGACGTGGCTGGTCCGCCAGCAAACGCTGACAAACCGCTTTCACCTCGGCGGCGTTCGCGACATCCAATACCTGCGTGGTGAACGGATAGTCGGCTTGATCGAAACGCAGATCGAAGCCGATAACCTGCGCACCTGCCTGATGGAAGCTCAGCGCGGTGTGATAACCAATCCCTTTGCCCGCGCCGGTCACCCAGACAATCTTTCCGCTAAAGTCGAACGTCGCACTCATTTAGTCGGCACCCTTGATAACAGCGCCCACCAGCCATCGACGGTCGGATTTTTTGCCAGACTGACGAAGTCGATATCGCTGTGCACCTGACGCCAGCGCGCCGCCAGCGCCATTACGCGTACCGAATCCAGACCGTAATCGATTAGGTTCTCGTCATCTTCCGGCACATCGTCATCTTCCAGCAGCGGCAGAATCAGCGCGCGCAGATCGTCTTTGCTCAACGGCAGCGGCATCAGATCGGCGGTCATCACCACTTTACCGCTGCGACCCGCAGTGTAAGTCAGCGCCATCATGTGCTCTTCACGCGTGAAGTCAGCCAGCGCATCCGCCACCATAAACGGCTGGATGTTACGCATAAAGGCGTCAGTCGCGGTGGTCAGGCAGCCGATGTGTGCGTACACGCCGGTGATGATCAGCTGATCGCGGCCCATCTCCTGCAGGATCGATTCCAGCGGTGATCTTACGAAGGCGCTGTAACGCCATTTGGTCAGAACCTGGTCGTCCTGATCCGGTGCCAGCGCATCAACGATCTTCTGCTGATCCGGATGTTTGTTCAGGCCCGGTCCCCACATGTCATTAAGCAACGCGCGATCGGCATCGCTCTGCTCGTTCGGCTGGGCGGTGTAGAACACCGGAATGCCCTGCGCTTTGCAGTAAGCACGCAGGCGAGCGATGTTTTCCACCACCTGATTAACCAGCGGGCTGTTTTCGCCCCAGAAATTGAGGAAATAAGCCTGCATATCATGAATCAGCAGCGCGGCGCGCTGAGGTTCCACCGCCCACTTCACTTTATTGGTTGGCAGTTCAGTCGCTGCAGGCAGCGCGTAAGCGTTCAGTTTTGGAATAGCCATTACAATCTCCGGAACAGGTCAGGCTTGCGCTTGTTGATCGGCAAGCTGTTGGCGTAAACGTTTTTTATCCACCTTGCCAACAGGCGTCAGCGGCAGGGCATCTACGCAGGTAATACGGTCAGGTAATTTGAACTCGGCCACGCCCAGTTCGCGCAGGTGACGACGCAGCGCCACTGCTTTAATCGGTTGGCTGGCGACAATAAAGGCGCAGCTCTTTTCACCCATCAGTTCATCGTTCATCGACACCAGCGCGGCGTGGATCACGTCTGGATGGCGCTGGAGCAGGTTTTCGATCTCTTCCGCGGCGATCTTCTCGCCACCGCGATTGATCTGATCCTTTTCGCGCCCTTGCACAGTGATGTAGCCCTGCGCGTCGATCTCAATCAGATCGCCCGAACAGTAAAATCCGTTGGCATCGAAGCTGGCGGCGTTATGTTCCGGGCTCTTGTAGTAGCCACGGAAGGTATAAGGGCCGCGCGTCATCAGGCGGCCGATGGTGCCGGTAGGCAGCGCATTGCCGTGTTCATCGGCGACCCACACTTCGTCATCTTCAGAGATCGGCCGGCCTTGCGTGGTGAGAATGATGTTCTCATCGTCGCCAAAGCGGGTGTAGTTCACCAGACCTTCGGCCATGCCGAACACCTGCTGCAGCTGACAGCCGATTTCGCGCTGAATACGTGCCGCCAGGGTTTCGCCCAGTTTGGCGCCGCCCACCTGAATACGCTGCAGCGAGGCCAACTGTGTATTGCTGCCCCATTCCTGAATCGCCTGTAACCACAAACTCACCGCAGGCGGCACCAAACCGGTATCGGTGACCTGATGCTTCTCAATAAGTGGGAAGCAGAGCGTGGCGCTGGGATCGGCGGCCAGAATTACCTGACCACCGGCATAAAATACGCCGAGCGAACCCGGTGAGCTCATGGCGAAGTTATGCGGTGCGGGCAGGGCGATGAGATAGCGTGTATCGGCGGTCACGTCGCAGATCTCATCACTGGCGCGAATGCTGTAGTAATAGTCGTTGTGGGTGCGCGGAATCAGCTTCGGCGTGCCGGTGCTGCCGCCAGAGAGCTGGAAAAACGCCACTTCATCGGCGGCGGTTGGCGTGGCGACGAAATCACCCACAGCTTCCACCATCAAGGATTCCAGCGTGTTTTCCGGCTGGTTGTCATTACGCAGAATCACTTGCTGCAGTGAAGGCTGCGCATCGCATAGCGCGTTGATAAAGCTATCGTCAGCAAACAGCGCGTGACTGCGATCGGCAATCAGCAGTTTAGGTTCGATCTGCGCCGCATAGGCGCTCAGCTCAGTACGCTGATGGCTGAACAGCGCGAATACCGACGCCACGCCGAGCTTAAACAGCGCAAATACTGTGACATAAAAATCGGCCACGTTACCAAGCTGTACCAGCGCCGTATCGCCGTTTTGCAGGCCGCGACGCTGCAGCGCGGCGGCCAGATTGCTGCTCAGCACATCCATTTCGCGATAGCTGATCTGACGGTCGCCATCAATCACCGCGATGGCATCATTGTGCTGATGCCGCGCCAGAATGTCGGTCATCGGCACATCCAGCCAGTAACCTTTTTCACGGTAGCGCGCAGCCAGATCGTCCGGCCAGCGAGTATAGGGAATGCTCATGCTCTTTCCTTTATTGCAGTCCAAAGGCGCGCAACATGGTGTCCAGCTTCACGCCGGTTTCACGCCACTCTGATTCGGGTTGGGAGTCGGCGACAATGCCCGCGCCAGCAAACAGGCGCACGCGCGTACCCTGCACGGTGCCGCAGCGGATGGTGACCACCCATTCGCCATTGCCTTGGCTATCGCACCAGCCGACGATGCCGCCAAACAGCTGGCGATCAAAAGGTTCCAGCTGCTGAATCAGCTGCTGCGCGCGCTGATGCGGGAAGCCGCTCAACGCTGGCGTGGGATGCAACAGGCAAGCCAGCGACAGCGCATTTTCGCGCTCATCCTGCACTTCACCGTCGATTTGCGTGGCGAGATGCCACAGCGTGGCGGTGGTGATCAGCGATGGAATGGTTGGCACCGACAGCAAACGGCTACGCGGCTGCAAGGTGTCGCGCATCGCGTCGGTCACCAGTTTGTGCTCATGACGATCTTTGCCGGAACCCATCAGCGTATCGCCCGCAGCACGATCCTGTTGAGCATCGTCGTGATTGCGCCGCGCCGAACCCGCCAGCGGACAAGAGCTAAAATCGCGCCCCTGTTTGCGTAGCATCAGCTCCGGACTGGCGCCAATCAGCGCACCGCCTTGCGGCAGCGGCAGATGGAAATGGTAGCTGTTGGGGTTCTGCGCAATCACGCGCTGCATCAGTGCGGCGGTATCAACCGGTTGTTCGGTGACGATATCCATCAGACGCGACAGCACCACTTTATCCAGATCGCCGCGCTGCGTGGCCGCCACTGCATCGGCCACCATGGTGGTAAATACGTCGTGGTCCGGTATCGCTGCGCGGCGACGCACCTGCGGCAGATCGCTGACGTTTTGCGGCAGCGCGCTTTGCAGGTCGGCGCGGTTGAACGTCTGATAGGTTTCAGGAATAAACAGCGCAGCCGGTTGGCTGACGTCAAACGGGATCGCGCCGACCAGAATTGGATTGTCGATGCCCTGTTTTTTCGCCGCTGCAAAATGCTGACGCAGCTGTTGTTGGAAATCACCGTCCAGCGACGCGGCGTCTGCTACCGGCGCGGTAATGGTGGTATAGCATCCTTGCGTTGCCAAACTACGCCACGGCGAGGTAAAGAGGAAACCACGGCTTAGCGCGGAATAATCCTTCAGCCAGGCATTTTCAAACGTGGAAGATTCCACCATAATTTTCACCTATAAATGATAAGATTATTAAGAATGATTATCATTTTTATTATGGGCCTGTAACCTACGTCGATTGGGCAAAGGTGTCAATCCATTCGCGGGATTTCAGCTGCGTTTAAACGTAACCAGGCGCTGACGCTAAGCAGGGCAATATGCTAAAAAGTGGACCAAAACTTATGAATAAATGCGGTTTTTGGGGCATTGCAGCCCTTATATGTGTTTTCCAGATTTTCACCAGCATCGCCCACGCCGAACAAGGTTGGCCGCGCAGCGTGCAGGGTGCCAACGGATCGATCACCCTCAGCCACGCGCCGCAGCGCATTGTTTCGACCAGCGTCACGCTGACCGGCTCGCTGCTGGCCATTGATGCACCGGTCATCGCGTCCGGCGCAACCGCACCAAACAGTCGTCTTGCCGACGATCAGGGTTTCTTCCGTCAGTGGAGCGATGTTGCCAAAAAGCAGCATCTGCAACGTCTGTACATCGGTGAACCCAATGCCGAAGCGGTTGCTGCGCAAGCGCCGGATCTGATCATCGTCAGCGCTACCGGCAACGATTCTGCCATTAAACTCGCCGAACAGTTCTCGGCTATCGCACCGACGCTGGTGGTCAATTACGACGACAAAAGCTGGCAGGATGTCGTCACGCTGCTAGGCCAGGCGAGCGGTCACGAAGCGCAGGCGGCGCAGCGCATTAAAGCTTTCGACGATCGTGAAGCGGCGCTGAAAAAAGCCATCACGCTGCCACCGCAGCCGGTTTCCGCTATGGTGTGGAACGGCGGCGGACGCGCGGTCAATCTGTGGACCGCAGCCTCGGCGCAGGGCAAGCTGCTGGAACAACTTGGCTTCACCCTGGCAACGCCACCGGCGACGGTTGAGCAGGGCCACAGCATGGGGCAGCGCAAAGACATCATTCAACTGTCGGGTGAAAACGTTGCCAGCGGGCTGAACGGTAAAACCTTCCTGCTGTTTGCCGCTGACGATAAAACCACGCAATCGGTGCTGAGCAATCCATTCCTCGCGCAAAACGCTGCCGTGCAGAACAAACAGGTGTACGAGCTGGGCGTCGATTCGTTCCGTCTTGATTACTACAGCGCCAGTAATCTGCTGGCGCGTCTGGAAAAGCTGTTCGTTAAATCATGATGCCTGTTCCGCCAGCTCCGGTGCTGGCGGGTGGTAACGACGTAAACGGCCCATCACCAACCACATCGCTATGCCCAGTAGCGCCGCCGCAAAGCCAAACACGGCGGCGGCCTGCGGTGGCAGCAGCCATGAACCCATTGCGCCAATCACCGCCGCACCAATCGCATCGCCGGTCACGTTCTGCGCGGTCCACAAGCCGTTGATACGGCCTAACAGATGATCCGGCGTTAATGCCTGAATCATCGCGTACTGCACCAGACTGTTGATGGCGCTGAAGTAGCCGAAGGCGACTAAACAGGCTAATGCCAGCGGCAGATTCGGCATCAGGCTAAACAAACCCAGCGCGATAAACGCCGCAATCGCGCTGCCGAGCACCAGCTGTCCGGGACGCGCGGCGTGTTTCAGTCTACCGCTGGTGAATGCGCCGATAGCCGCACCAAGCGGCACGGCAGCGTACATCAGGCCAAGCTGGTCCGCGCTTACTGACCAATGCGGCGCGAGGGATGGATAGAGCACGCGCACCGCGCTGGCCAGCGTCACTAATGCGCCAATCAGCGCCACCATGCCGACAATCGGGCTGGCGAAAAGAAATTGCACGCCAGCGGCGAGGGATTTCAGCGGATGTTCACGCGGTTGCGGCGGAGGCGGCAAGGTCGGCAATTTCAGCAGCGTTAACACGGTAAGCAAAGTGCCGAAGGCGGCGAGGGCGTAGTTCCAGGTTACGCCGCCATGCGCAATCACCAGACCGGCAATCGCTGGCGATAAAATCGAGCCAAAGCGCACCGTCAACATGGTGATGGCGCCCGCCTGCATAATGTTTTCCCTGCCGACCAGCGCGGGCGTCGCCGCCAGCAGCGCGGTCACGCCAATCGCGCCGAAAAAGCCATCCCAGAAACCGAGCAGATAAACCGCGATCAAAGAGGGTTCTGGCAGCGCGGCGTTGATGGTGAGCGCGATAAAACCTAAGCCGCAGGTGGATCGGGCAAAAAGAATCAGCTTTTTGCGTTCATGGCGATCCGCCAATACGCCGCCGGTGAGCAGGCCGATAAACATGCCCGCAGCGGCCAGCGTCACCGCCAATCCCACCAGCAGCGGTGAATTTGTCAGGTGCTGGATCTGCACCGGCACCGCCACGGCGAGCATACCGAGCGCGACAATCGAGATAAAACGCGCGATAAACACCGCGCGAAAAGCCGGATGGGTTTTCAGCAGCGAGAGATCGATAAAGTGGGAAGATTTGTTCATGTGTTCGCCTTATTGCACCAATTTTCCTCATCGTCCGCGAGGCGAGTCATGGTAACATAGCTAAACGCGAGTAATAACGATAACCATTATCAAGTTACATCGCGCATGCGACGACGTTGAACAGTGAAGGTTTAGAACGCTATGCGCCAGATTCGTGCATTAGCAGGCTCAGGGATTCTGCTCTTGCTCCTCATCGCGCTCAGCTTAATGCTGGGGGCAAAATCGATACCGCTTCCCGATGTTTATCATTCGCTTACCACCTCCTGTAACAGCGCGGAGTGCGTCATTGT
>NZ_DALYOQ010000030.1:0-33983 GCF_031974595.1 Pantoea sp. CTOTU46764
GGGGATCATAGCACCCGGAGGAGAATGATCGAGATATAAGGGTCGCCATTCATGGTGACCTGGTGTGCATGAATGCGCACCCTACGAAAAACCAGCTCGTGCACTGTCATCACAGGCGGCGGTGTTGCGCGCCATCCGCAGCGCCGAGCGCAGAGTGACGGCCAGGATGAGCCGACAGGACGTCGGCGAAAGCGCGGCATGAGCCAGGAAGGCGAATCCGCGTGGTCCGTCAGGACGGAGCGATAAGCGAGGGAACAGCGAGGACGGCGCAAGGCGCGGATTGCTAAGGTCCGCGCCTTCGGACCTTAGCCCGGCCGCCTGCTTCAGGCATTCTGAAACTGCCAGATGTTTAGCGGGCGGAACCCTTGCGATGTCAGCGCGCTGCTTAACTCACAACCTTTACGCAATTTATTGCGCGATAAATCACGCCGCTCCAGAATAGGCGTCTCATTAAATTGCGGAATCGCCCATGAAATCGCTGTTGCTATCCCTCTCGCTGCTTTGCTCTGCTTTGGCACACGGCCAACAAACCATGCTAACCGGCAATCTGAGCAGCGTCGGATCGGATACGTTGGGTTATCTGATGACCCTGTGGGGCGAGGATTTTAGCCGCCAGTCGCCGGGCGTGAACGTTCAGGTGCAGGCGGCGGGATCGTCTACCGCACCGACCGCGCTAGCTGCGGGTGCTGCCCAGCTTGGCGCGATGAGCCGTCCGATGCAGATCGACGAACGCCAACTGTTCATCGCGCGCTACGGCTATCCGCCGCTGGCGGTGCCGGTGGCGATGGATGCGCTGGTGGTGGTGGTCAATCAGCGTAATCCGCTGCAGCAGATTGAACCGCGCCAGCTCGACGCGATTTTCTCTATTACCCGTCTGTGTGGCGCGCACAGTGTGCCGCAGCGCTGGGGCGATCTCGGCTTGAGCGACAGCCAGTGGGCAGCGCGCAGTATTCAGCGTTATGGGCGTAACTCGGCGTCGGGTACCTGGGGTTTCTTCAAGCAGCAGGCGCTGTGTAAAGGCGATTTCCGTGCTGACGTTGCTGAATTCCCCGGTTCCGCTGCGGTGGTGCAAGCCGTTGCCGCCACGCCCAATAGCATCGGTTACGCCAGCTTTGGCTTTCATCTCAGCGGCGTGAAAATGCTGCCGGTGGTCACGGCGAATGGCGACAGCGTGATGCCGGATGCCGAATCCATTCGCAGTGGCCGCTATCCGTGGTCGCGCCCGCTCTACATCTACGTCAACAAAGCGCCTGGCAAACCGCTGCCGCCGCTGGTGAATGCCTTTCTGCATCAGGTGTTGTCGCCACAAGGTCAGCGCCGGGTGAGCGAGGCCGGTTATCTGCCGTTGTCAAATAGCCAGATGGCGCAAGCGCGGGCGGCCATTGAGGGAAATTGAAGAACGTGCATCTGAACATGAAATAGTTTCATGTAAGCTGAATTTTCTTCTATTGCCGAAATTGTAACAGCGTGGCATTCTTCTTGGACATTTAGCCATCCAGATGGCCAAAATAACCCAGCGAAATTATACCCTGACGCAACTAAGCGCTCAGCGAGGAGATAAGATGCCACGTCATAACCCGTTCCGCGCCGATACCGTCGGCAGTTTTCTGCGTCCCGCTGCCATCAAGCAGGCGCGTGTGCAGTTTGCCAATGGCGACATCAATGCTGATCAACTGCGTCAGGTGGAGGATCGCGAAATTCGTCATGTGGTGGAGCAGCAGCGCGCCAACGGGCTGCAGATCGTTACCGATGGGGAATTCCGTCGCGCATGGTGGCACTTCGATTTCTTCGGCGATCTGCACGGCGTTGAGCTGTTCGAAGCGGAGCAGGGCATTCAGTTCAACGGCGTGCAGACCAAAGCGCACGGCGTGAAAGTCACCGGTAAAGTGGCCTTTAATCCTCAACACCCAATGCTGGATCACTTCCGCTTCCTGCAAAGCGTAGCGGGCGATGCGGTTGCCAAGATGACCATTCCCAGCCCAAGCGTGCTGCACTTCCGCGGTGGCCGCAAGGTGATCGATGCCACAGTCTATCCCGATCTGAAAGAATACTTTGCCGATCTGGCGCAGACCTATAAAGACGCGATTAACGCGTTTTACGCGGCTGGCTGCCGTTATCTGCAGCTGGATGACACGGTGTGGGCCTATCTGTGCTCTACCGACCAGCAGCAACAGATCCGCGAACGCGGTGAAGATCCGCAGGAGCTGGCGCGCATCTATGCTGAGGTGCTGAACACCGCGCTGGAAGGCAAGCCAGAAGATCTGACCGTCGGGCTGCATGTGTGTCGCGGTAACTTCCGCTCGACCTGGATCTCCGAAGGTGGCTATGAGCCGGTCGCCGAAGTGCTGTTTGGCGGCGTAAATATCGATGCCTTCTACCTTGAGTATGACAACGAACGTTCGGGTGGCTTTGAACCGCTGCGCTTCCTCAAGCCGGGTCATCAGCAAGTGGTGCTGGGTTTGATAACCACTAAAACCGGTGAGCTGGAAGATGCGGAACAGGTAAAAGCGCGTCTGCAGGAAGCAGCACAGTTCGTCAGCCTCGATCAAATCTGCCTCAGCCCGCAGTGTGGTTTTGCGTCTACCGAAGAGGGCAACAGCCTGAGCGAAGAGCAACAGTGGCAGAAGATTCGTCTGGTGGTCGATATAGCAAGAACAGTCTGGTAATTCCGTAAAGTTAGCCAAACAGGCGCGTAAATCGCGCCTTTTGTGCATCTTAAGGTCGATTTATGCAAAGAGATCTCCCGTGCTGAGGAAACTTTTAGCAAATCATCTGAGGTGTTTTCCTACAATTCCACCGTGATTCACTGCTTTCTCCCGCTATCTTGTTATATCCTTCTGGTTTTTCGATCCCGTATTGCCTTTCTTCGCTATAAACGTTCTAATTTGCGCCGTTGTCGATTTATCCCTCTGCGAACAGAAGAAAAGTAGATTAAATCACCTGCGCTTTAACGATTAGTCCCGCATAACACGCTGGTCTTGCCGAATAAGGCCTTGTTTTAGCGCATCCAGAGGACAACACGAACTCAACTTCCACCGCAACATCAGCTACAGGCAGTACAGAAGTTTATGACACATCGTTTAACCTCCAAGGATATCCTGGCGCTGGGCTTCATGACGTTTGCCCTGTTCGTTGGCGCAGGAAATATCATCTTCCCACCGATGGTGGGGATTCAGTCTGGCGAACACGTTTGGATTGCGGCCTTCGGCTTCCTGATTACCGCGGTTGGCTTACCGGTGATCACCGTGATCGCGCTGGCGCGCGTGGGCGGCGGCATTGATGCGCTGAGCTCACCGATTGGTAAAGCCGCAGGCTTGCTGCTGGCGACCGTTTGCTATCTGGCTGTTGGCCCGCTGTTTGCCACGCCGCGTACCGCTACCGTTTCCTTTGCCGTCGGTATTGCACCGCTGACCGGCGACGGCGCGCTGCCGCTGTTCATCTATAGCCTGATTTACTTTGCGCTGGTGATCGGCATCTCGCTGTATCCGGGCAAATTGCTGGATACCGTAGGTCACTTCCTCGCACCGCTGAAAATTCTGGCGCTGATTGTGCTCGGCGTTGCCGTGCTGATTTGGCCGGCTGGTGGCGTTTCGCCGGGCACCGAAGAGTATCAGCGTGCGGCCTTCTCCAGCGGTTTCGTCAATGGTTATCTGACCATGGATACGCTGGGTGCGCTGGTGTTCGGTATCGTTATCGTCAATGCGGCGCGTTCACGCGGTGTTGAAGATGCCAAACTGCTGACGCGCTACACCATGCTGGCGGGTATTATCGCGGGTATCGGTTTGACGCTGATTTACCTGACGCTGTTCAAGCTCGGTAACGATAGCGGCGCATTAGTGGCGCAGAGCGCCAACGGTGCTGAGATTCTGCATGCTTACGTGCAGCAGACCTTTGGCGGCATGGGCAGCTTCTTCCTCGCCGCGCTGATCTTCGTCGCCTGCATGGTGACGGCGGTGGGCCTGACCTGCGCTTGTGCTGAATTCTTTGCGCAATACGTTCCGCTGTCGTATAAAACGCTGGTATTTATTCTGGGTCTGTTTTCGATGGTGGTGTCGAATCTCGGCCTGAGCCATCTGATTCAGATCTCGATTCCGGTGCTGACGGCGATTTATCCGCCCTGCATCGTGCTGGTGGTGCTGAGCTTCACGCTGAAGTTCTGGAACAAAAGTTCGCGTATCATCGCGCCGACCATGCTGGTAAGCCTGCTGTTCGGTATCGTTGATGCCATCAAAACCACCAGCTTTAAAGATGTGTTGCCGCTGTTCAGCCAGCATCTGCCGCTGGCCGATCAGGGGCTTTCCTGGTTACCGCCATCGCTGGCGATGCTGGTGATTGCTGCGGTAGTTGATCGGGCAAAAGGACGTGAGCAGGTCGCGGTTCATCAGTAAGCGACATTGCTGTTAATTTCAACCACGGGCTTGCCCGTGGTTTTTCATTTTCAAGGTACTGAGTGTTATGCAAGAAACCAATAAGCTCAAACGCGGACTGAGCACGCGCCACATTCGCTTTATGGCGCTGGGATCGGCGATTGGCACCGGGCTGTTCTATGGCTCGGCGGATGCCATCAAAATGGCAGGCCCAAGCGTGCTGCTGGCCTATATCATCGGCGGCGCGGTGGCGTACATCATCATGCGTGCGCTGGGTGAGATGTCGGTCAACAACCCGCAGGCCAGCTCATTCTCGCGCTATGCGCAGGATTATCTTGGCCCGCTGGCCGGTTATATCACCGGCTGGACCTACTGTTTTGAAATCCTGATTGTGGCGATTGCCGACGTCACGGCTTTTGGTATCTACATGGGTGTGTGGTTCCCCGATGTGCCGCACTGGATTTGGGTGTTGAGCGTGGTGCTGATTATCGGCGCCATCAACCTGATGAGCGTGAAAGTGTTTGGCGAAGTGGAGTTTTGGTTCTCCTTTTTCAAAGTCGCCACCATCATCATCATGATCCTCGCCGGCTTCGGCATGATTTTCTGGGGCATCGGCAACGGCGGTCAGCCGACCGGCATTCACAATCTGTGGACCAACGGCGGCTTCTTCGCGCACGGCATCGTCGGCATGCTGCTGTCACTGCAGATGGTGATGTTTGCCTACGGCGGGATTGAGATTATCGGCATTACCGCCGGTGAAGCGGAAGATCCGAAAACCTCGATTCCACGCGCCATCAACTCCGTACCGATGCGTATTCTGGTGTTCTACGTTGGTACGCTGTTCGTCATCATGTCGATTTATCCGTGGAATCAGGTGGGCACTTCCGGCAGTCCGTTCGTGCTGACCTTCCAGCATTTGGGCATTGCGGCGGCAGCGTCGATCCTTAACTTCGTGGTGCTGACGGCGTCGCTGTCGGCAATCAATAGCGATGTGTTTGGCGTGGGACGTATGCTGCACGGCATGGCGCAACAGGGCCACGCACCGAAGGTATTCCAGAAGGTATCGAATCGCGGGATTCCGTGGGTGACCGTGTTGGTGATGATGCTGGCGATGTTGATCGCGGTGTATCTCAACTACCTGATGCCGGAGAAAGTGTTCCTGGTCATCGCCTCGCTGGCGACCTTTGCTACCGTTTGGGTATGGATCATGATTCTGCTGTCGCAGATTGCCTTTCGCCGCAAGATTGGCAAAGAGCAAGCCGGGAAGCTGGATTTTGCCATGCCGGGCGGCAGTACTACCGCATGGTTTGGCGTGCTGTTCCTGGCCTTCATTATTGGACTGATTGGTTACTTCCCGGATACGCGCGTGTCGCTTTACGTTGGTTTTGCGTGGATTGCGCTGCTGTTGCTGGCGTGGCCGCTAGTGAAAAAGCGTAAAGGCTAACTATATTGTAGGGTCGCCATTTATGGCGACCTTTTTATATATGACGATTTCAATATAAAAATAATCACGCCATCCCAAAATAATAAAACACCAAAAATATCTCGGCGCATCCTGGCGCCGAAAAGAACTGCAAAAAGGAAACAATGAGTATTACTAAGGGATGTTTGACTTGCGCAGCATATCGTATTTTTATTGATGCCAGGATGTTCGAAAAAAAAAGAGAAAAGTCTCACTACGAAGTAGAATATTACTTACAGTGCGCTTAAGTAATTTTAGTTAAAGGTTAAGTTCGCATAAATTAACGAACTTAACCCAATGTGAAAATTATAACGACAAATGCGCAGGCAATAGCGCTTTCAGCTGTGGATAAATTACCGCATTTGCCAGCAGCACCGGATTGCCATTTTGCAAACCCTGATTAGCCAGATAATCGTTGGTGATGCCGCCCGCTTCACGCATCAGCACGATGCCCGGCAAGCCATCCCACGGATTCATATGCGCTTCGTAGTAACCTATTAGTCGACCCGCCGCGGCCCACGCACTCATTAATGCTCCCGAACCGTTACGGATAAACATGCCGCCCTGCGCCAGTAATGTGCTGATAAAAGCGGTCAGCGGTTCAATCGGTTGGCTGTTGGAACTGCTCAAACCGAGCAATCCCTGATCGAGCTGCTGCGCGCTGTGCGCCTGAATGCGTTTATCATTTACCCAGGCACCTTTTCCTCGGCAGGCGTGAAAGGTTTCATGATGATTGGGATCGCACACCACGCCGATTACGGCTTCGTTTTCACAAACAATCGCCAGCGAAACGCACCAGTTGTGCAAGCCGTTCAGGAAGCTGCTGATGCCATCAATCGGATCGATCACCCAGATAAAGCGTGCGCCTGACGTTTCTCCGCCGCTCTCTTCGCCCAGCACCGCATCGTCAGGAAAGCGTTCGTGGATCAGATGCTTGACTAATTCCTCCACGTTGCGATCGGCTTCGCTGACCACATCCTGCAGGTCTTTCTTATGCTCAACCACTAATTGATGACGTTGCTGATACCAGGATAAAGCCCGACTTGCGGCGGTTTTAGCAACCTCACAGGCGAAATGATAACGTGCGTCGAGTTCGGTAAGCGAAGCTGATGACATCTTTTCCTCTTATGATTTTTAGGCTGGCGAAGCGACAACAGACGCCCAAAATGGCGTATTGGCTGTGTGACGGACTTAACAAAAGTTAAGAAAGGTTTCATTAAGCCGTAGATGACTGCGCGTGACAAGAGGGGGAGAAGGCCCGCCACTAAAATTTTTATTTTCACTGGCGGGTTATGCGGGATGAAGCGTTAATGGTGGGTTCTCACGCCGATTTGACGCATGTCGTTGCCGGTAGGCGATTGGTGTACGCGCAGGCCAAAAGTCGGCAGCACCGCGTAAATATGGTCGAAGATATCCGATTGAATATTTTCATACTCTTTCCATACCGTGGTGCTGGTGAACACATACACTTCCAGCGGCAAACCGTTTTCACCCGGCGCTAACTGACGCACCATTAATGTCATCTCCTTATGAATATGCGGATGTTGCTCCAGCCAGCTTTGCAACCAGGCGCGGAAAGTACCAACGTTAGTCAGGCGGCGACCGTTGAGCGGCGAATTCAAATCACAGCCGAGCTGCGCATTCCACGCCGCCACTTCTTCGCTTTTGCTATTCAGATAGGGCGTGAGCAGATGCGCACTTTTTAACTGCTGCATCATGGCGTCATCAAGGAAAGTGATGCTGGTGGTGTCGATATTAATACTGCGCTTAATGCGACGTCCGCCGGATTCCGACATGCCGCGCCAGTTTTTAAAGGAGTCGGAAATTAAGGCGTAAGCAGGAATGGTCACAATGGTGTTATCCCAGTTGCGCACTTTTACCGTGGTCAGGGAAATATCAATGACCGCACCGTCCGCGCCATATTTCGGCATTTCCAGCCAATCATTCATTTTCAGCATATTATTGGCCGCTAACTGAATGCCGGCCACCAGACCGAGAATCGGATCTTTAAATACCAGCATCAGCACCGCCGTCATGGCACCGAGACCGGTGATCAATACGCCAGGCGATTTACCCAACAGCAGCGAAATAATCATGATCACCATTAAAATGGCGGCGATCAATTTCACGCTCTGGATAATTCCGCGCAGCGGCAATTGCTGCGCCAGCATGCTGTTTGCGCTGAGCTGCTGCAGCAGATCCAGCAGCGAGAACAGCATCAGCAGGGCGAAGATCATCATCCACAGCTGAGCGAAAATCAGCAGCGCAGGATAGATCTGAGAGCTGTCGTGCAGGAACAGCTCGGTCTGTAATTTGAATAGCACGCCTTGCATCAACCATACGCTGCGGCTAAACAGGCGGCTGTTAATCAGCGCCTTCGGCCACTGACGGCTGCTTTTCTCGGTATAGCGACGCAGGAGCGGCAAGATGGCGCGGTGCAGAATGGCGTGAGTGATTAACGAGATGGCAAAGATAATGGCGATCACTATCCCTAACGCCATAATGTGCGTGTAGCTAAGACCGGCTTCTGCGAGCCGGTTGGCAATAAGATGCTGCATGAGATTTCCCTAAGTGTGACGAAGATTAAGGCCACGAAGGGTAGGGGATGGGAAATTTCCCGTCCAACAGACGGGTCTTGAATTACCTAATATTACAATTCCTGCGCCCGCGCGGCGGCCATTAAGCGCGGATAAAACTGGAAGAACAGCGGCTCAAGTTGATCATAATGAGCAACAAAATCCTGGTAAGAATCGCGCAGTGCGGCCAGACGCGGACGGCGATGCGCCATGCCATTTAGCACCCGCGCCAGCCGTGTCGGTTCGGCATAGTGCTCAAACCAGCGTTCGCGCCACATCACTGCATTCAGTTCGATGAAACCTTCCGGCGTGCCGGCCAGTTGCGGCACGATGTCTTGTTCTGCCGCAGCGGTAAACGCTACCAGCGATTGCGTCGGGTGAATTTTCTCCCAGTGCAGTGCGAGAAAGTGGTCCCAAATCACGTCCAGCGTGATGGGCGCCACGCGGCTTGTTTCCGGGCGAAATAGCTCACGCGCAATACGCACTTCGGGCAGATTATCGGTCAGGACGTCGAGGCGACGATGCATGGCAATGCCAGCCACCACCGGTGCAGGCCATTGTGATTGCACGTTGCCGCGCACGAAATCGGCCATGAGATTGCCCAGCAGAGAGCTGTTAGCCAGCTGCGCCAGGTGAAGGTGAGCGAGAAAGTTCATGGCGCATTATATACACGTCATACGTCAAGTTACAGGTGCGTTGGCTGCTCTCATTCACCGCCTTCCTGTACCTCGAATTATTTTGTGTAAAAGCAGACTCACAGAAACTCAGCCAGTTGTTCAGAATTTGCCGCTTTTCCGCTAGACTATGCCGCCTGATTTTAAGTCCTGAAGAAGTGAAGCATGCGCGTAGCCGATTTTACCTTTGAGTTGCCAGAATCCTTAATCGCCCACTATCCGCAGGCGCAGCGAAGCGGTTGCCGCTTACTGTCGCTGGATGGCCCAAGCGGCGCGTTAAGCCACGGCGTATTTACAGACGTGATGGATAAGCTCAATCCGGGCGATCTGCTGGTGTTCAACAACACCCGCGTGATTCCGGCGCGCGTTTTTGGCCGTAAAGCCAGCGGCGGCAAAATCGAGATGCTGGTTGAGCGCATGCTGGACGACAAACGCGTGCTGGCGCACGTGCGCGCTTCTAAAGCGCCCAAGCCGGGTGCAGAGTTACTGCTGGGCGATGACGAAAGCGTCAAAGCCACGATGGTGGCGCGTCATGACACGCTGTTTGAAATCGCTTTCGAAGACGACCGTGCGGTGCTGGATATTCTCAACAGCGTCGGTCATATGCCGCTGCCGCCATATATCGATCGTCCGGATGAAGATGCAGACCGTGAGCTGTACCAAACCGTGTACGGCGTGCGTCCCGGCGCCGTCGCCGCGCCGACCGCCGGTTTGCACTTTGACGAGCCGCTGCTGGAGGCGCTGAGAGCCAAAGGCGTTGAGATGGCGTTCGTCACGCTGCACGTCGGTGCAGGGACTTTCCAGCCGGTGCGCGTGGAAACCATCGAAGATCACATCATGCACGCCGAATACGCGGAAGTGCCGCAGGATGTGGTGGATGCGGTGCTGGCGTGTAAAGCGCGCGGCAACAAAGTGGTCGCCGTGGGCACCACCTCAGTGCGATCGCTGGAGAGCGCCGCGAAGGCCAGCCAGAACGCGCTGATTGCCCCGTTCTTCGATGACACGCAGATTTTCATCTATCCCGGCTATCACTATCAGGTGATCGATGCGTTGATCACCAACTTCCACTTGCCGGAATCGACCCTGATTATGCTGGTTTCGGCCTTTGCCGGTTATCAGCACACCATGGCGGCTTATCACAGCGCGGTGGCAGAGCAGTACCGTTTCTTTAGCTACGGGGATGCGATGTACATCACCCGTAATCCACAAGCGCCTGATGAAAGCGTCGGCGCATAATTGAATCAGACTGTTTCTCTGATTAGAGGTTAATGTGAAATTTGAATTAGATACCACCGACGGGCGCGCGCGCCGTGGCCGTCTGGTCTTTGATCGTGGCGTAGTCGAAACCCCGGCATTTATGCCCGTGGGCACCTACGGCACGGTGAAAGGCATGACGCCGGAAGAAGTGAAAGAGACCGGTGCGCAGATCCTGCTCGGCAACACCTTCCACCTGTGGCTGCGCCCAGGTCAGGAGATCATGAAACTGCACGGCGACCTGCACGATTTCATGAACTGGCAAGGGCCGATCCTCACCGATTCCGGCGGCTTCCAGGTATTCAGCCTCGGCGATATTCGCAAGATCACCGAAGCGGGCGTGCATTTCCGCAACCCGATTAACGGCGACCCGATTTTCCTCGATCCGGAAAAGTCGATGGAGATTCAGTTCGATCTCGGCTCTGACGTAGTGATGATCTTCGACGAATGTACGCCATATCCTGCGGATTGGGATTACGCCAAACGTTCGATGGAGATGTCGTTGCGCTGGGCCCAGCGCAGCCGTGACCGCTTCGATTCGCTCGGCAATAAAAATGCATTATTCGGCATTATTCAGGGCGGTGTTTACGAAGATTTACGAGATGTCTCCGTTAAAGGTCTGGTAGAGATTGGCTTTGATGGGTACGCTGTGGGCGGCCTGGCGGTGGGTGAACCTAAAGAGGACATGCACCGAATCCTGGAGCACGTCTGTCCGCAAATTCCGCAAGACAAACCGCGTTATTTGATGGGCGTCGGCAAGCCAGAAGATCTGGTGGAAGGCGTTCGCCGCGGTATTGATATGTTTGACTGCGTTATGCCAACGCGCAATGCGCGTAATGGTCATCTGTTTGTTACGGATGGCGTGGTGAAAATTCGTAATGCCCGGTATAAAGATGACACCGCAACGCTGGATGCAGAGTGTGATTGTTACACCTGTCGCAATTATAGCCGCGCCTACTTGCATCATCTTGATCGCTGTAACGAAATACTGGGCGCACGCCTGAATACGATTCACAATCTGCGCTACTACCAGCGTTTGATGGCCGGTTTACGTAAGGCTATCGAAGAGGGTAAATTAGAGCACTTTGTTAGCGAGTTCTACCAACGGACGGGGAAGGCGGTTCCTCCGCTGAACGTCTGATAATTCATCAATGAGGGAAATTTAATGAGCTTTTTCATTTCTGACGCCGTAGCCGCAGCAGGCGCACCGTCTCAGGGAAGTCCGTATTCTCTGGTGATCATGCTGGTGGTATTTGGTCTGATCTTCTACTTCATGATTCTGCGTCCGCAGCAGAAGCGTACTAAAGATCACAAGAAGCTGATGGATTCCATCTCTAAAGGTGATGAAGTGCTGACCAGCGGTGGTTTAGTTGGCCGTGTGACCAAAGTGGCAGAAACTGGCTATGTTTCTATTGCCCTGAACGACACCACTGAAGTAGTTGTTAAACGTGATTTCGTGGCCGCCGTTCTGCCGAAAGGTACTTTGAAGGCGCTGTAATTTTTTCTTCCCGAAGGGAACTGCCGTGTTAAACCGTTATCCTTTGTGGAAGTACATCATGCTGGTCGTCGTGATTCTCGTCGGCCTGCTCTATGCGCTTCCTAACCTTTATGGTGAGGATCCGGCCGTTCAGATCACTGGTGCGCGCGGTGGCGCCGCCAGTGAGCAAACGTTGGATCAGATCCAGACCGTATTAAAACAAGACAATATCGAGAGCAAATCCCTCGCTCTGGAAAATGGTGCCATTCTGGCCCGCTTTGCAACGCAGGATGCGCAGCTGCGCGCGCGTGATGCTATCACCACCGCGCTGGGCGAAGACTACATTGTGGCACTCAACCTCGCGCCGGCAACCCCTCGCTGGCTGAGCATGCTGGCCGCAGAACCGATGAAACTCGGTCTTGATCTGCGCGGCGGCGTTCACTTCCTGATGGAAGTGGATATGGATACGGCTCTGGGCAAACTGCAAGAGCAGAACGCCGACAGCCTGCGCAGCGATCTGCGCGACAAAAGCATTCCGTATACTACCGTTAATAAAATCGCGAACTATGGCGTAGAAGTGCGTTTCCGTGACGGCGCCAGCCGTGACGCGGCAATCAGCTACTTGTCTACTCGCCACCGCGATCTGGTGATCTCAAGCCAGGGCAGCGATGCGCTGCGTGCGGTGATGAGTGATGCGCGCCTGAGCGAAGCGCGTGAATATGCGGTGCAGCAAAACATCACCATTCTGCGTAACCGTGTAAACCAGCTCGGCGTTGCCGAACCGCTGGTGCAGCGTCAGGGTTCTGATCGCATCGTGGTCGAACTGCCGGGTATTCAGGACACCGCGCGCGCTAAAGAGATCCTGGGCGCAACCGCCACGCTGGAATTCCGTCTGGTGAACACCAGCGTAGATCCAACCGCCGCGGCCAGCGGCCGTGTGCCAGGCGATTCGGAAGTGAAGAAAACCCGCGAAGGGCAGCCAGTGGTGCTGTACAAGCGTGTGATTCTGACCGGTGATCACATTACCGATTCCACGTCGAGCATGGATGAGTACAACCAGCCGCAGGTGAACATTTCACTGGATGGCGCGGGCGGCAACATGATGTCGAACTTCACCAAGGACAACATCGGCAAGCCGATGGCGACCCTGTTTGTGGAGTACAAGGACAGCGGTAAGAAAGATGCCAACGGTCGTGCCGTGCTGGTGAAGCAGGAAGAGGTGATTAACATCGCCAACATCCAGTCTCGCCTCGGCAACAGCTTCCGCATCACCGGCATCAACAACCCGAACGAAGCGCGTCAGCTCTCGCTGCTGCTGCGTGCAGGTGCGCTGATTGCCCCCATCCAGATCGTTGAAGAGCGCACCATTGGCCCAACCCTGGGGATGCAGAACATTCAGCAGGGTCTGGAAGCGTGTCTGGCGGGCCTCGCTGCCTCCATCATCTTCATGATCTTCTTCTATAAGAAGTTTGGTTTGATCGCGACCTCTGCGCTCATTGCCAACCTGGTGCTGATCGTCGGCGTGATGTCTCTGCTGCCGGGGGCAACCCTGACCATGCCGGGTATCGCGGGGATCGTCTTAACCCTTGCGGTGGCGGTGGATGCCAACGTGCTGATCAACGAACGTATCAAAGAAGAGTTGAGCAACGGCCGTTCGGTTCAGCAGGCGATCGACGAAGGGTACAAAGGCGCGTTTAGCTCCATCTTTGATGCTAACGTCACGACGCTTATCAAGGTCATCATCCTGTATGCCGTAGGCACCGGGGCAATTAAAGGCTTTGCGATTACTACCGGTATCGGTGTGGCGACGTCAATGTTTACCGCCATCGTCGGTACACGTGCCATCGTAAACCTGTTGTACGGCGGCAAACGCATCAACAAGCTGTCTATCTGAGGAGTGCGTTGTGGCACAGGAATATAGTATTGAGCAGCTAAACCACGGGCGTAAAGTCGTCGACTTTATGCGCTGGGATAAGCTGGCTTTCATCATCTCCGGTCTGCTGATTGTGGCGTCTATCGCCATCGTCGCTGTCAAAGGCTTCAACTGGGGCCTCGACTTTACCGGCGGAACGGTGATTGAGATTAACCTGGAAAAACCGGCGGATCTTGATGCGCTACGCGAAGGCTTGGTGAAAGCGGGCTTTGAAGAGCCGCTGGTGCAGAACTTTGGTAGCAGCCGCGATGTGATGGTGCGTATGCCTCCGGCAACCGGCAATGCTGGCACCGAACTGGGCAACAAAGTGCTGGCTTCCATAAGCCAGACCACGCAGCAGAACGCCACCGTGAAGCGTGTCGAGTTCGTTGGCCCAAGCGTGGGTAGCGATCTGGCGCAGGCGGGTGCGATGGCGCTGCTGTCGGCGCTGATTGCGATTCTGATCTACATCGGCTTCCGCTTTGAGTGGCGTTTGGCGCTGGGTACCGTACTGGCGCTGGCGCACGATGTGATCATCACCTGCGGAATTCTGGCGCTGTCACGGGTTGAAATTGATCTGACGATTGTCGCCTCGCTGATGTCGGTGATTGGTTACTCGCTTAACGATAAGATCGTGGTATCTGACCGTATTCGTGAGAACTTCCGCAAAATCCGTCGCGGTTCTTCTTACGACATCACCAACGTGTCGCTGACCCAGACGCTGAGCCGTACCTTGATCACCTCCATCACTACGCTGGCGATGATCATGATCC
Source organism: Pantoea sp. CTOTU46764 (assembly GCF_031974595.1). NCBI lineage: Bacteria > Pseudomonadati > Pseudomonadota > Gammaproteobacteria > Enterobacterales > Erwiniaceae > Pantoea > Pantoea sp. CTOTU46764. The sequence goes on from NZ_DALYOQ010000030.1 coordinate 14,496, forward strand.
TGTTCGTGTTTGGTGGTGCGTTGCTGAAAGGCTTCTCACTGACCATGCTGATCGGTGTCACCATCGGTACCATTTCATCGATTTATGTCTCTTCAGCGCTGGCGTTGAAACTGGGCATGAAGCGTGAACACATGCTGGTGCAGAAAGTGGAAAAAGAGGGCGCAGATCAGCCTTCGATTCTGCCGTAATTCTGCGTGAAAATAGAAAGGGCTGCCAATGGCAGCCCTTTTTTTATGCCTGTCGATCAGGGCATGCTTTTCGCGGCTGGAGGCTCAACATCGTGCACGCGCACGTAGCCGAGTTGATCCGGGGTTAACCCGCTGAGTCGCAGCGGCACGCTAACCGAACTGCGTGGCATTAACTCGGCGGGAACGTCGATGGTCTGGCTCAGACTGCCCGCGTTAAGCGGTTTGCCGCTGGCCGGATCCATTTCGCCCCAAACCACGGTAGCGCGCAGCGCCGGAATCGGCTGGTCATCGGTCGAGCGGATATTCAGGTTGGCGCGACTGCCGCTGGCTTCACCCGCCACCTGCGAGAGTGACAAGCGCAGTTTACCCAGCTGCGTCTGCAGTTCTACCGGCGTATTGGCTTGCGGCAACAGCCACGCGCCCTGGTTGGATTGGCTGTTCAGCTGTCCCTGAATCTCCAGCGCCGTTGCCTGATTGGTCAGCTTGCGCATCTGCTGATTAAGCTGACTCACTTCCTGATGCAACTCTTTGACCTGCGGTGAAACCGGCGTTGAACTGCAACCACTGAGAACCAGCAAAGAGAGTGCTGCCGGAGCCCAAAACGTCCTGATCGTCATGCAATGTCCTTTCTTTATTCGGGAATACGTAAAACCTGGCCAGGGTAGATCTTATCAGGATGCGTCAGCATTGGCTTGTTGGCCTCGAAAATCTTGTTGTATTGATTAGGATTTCCGTAGACCTCTTTCGATACCGCACTCAAGGTATCGCCTTTTTTCACGGTGTAGAATTTCGCGGGCGTAGCGGCATCGCTGGTGGTGACCTTGTCATCGACCTTGGTGATCCCCGCGACGTTACCGGCTGCGACCAGAATCTTCTCTTTCAACTCCTGAGAGATGCCATCACCGGTCACGGTCACGGTATCGCCTTTCACATCTACCTTGACCTTATCGCTGTCGGGCAAACCGAGTTTGTTAATGTGATCCTGCAATTTCTTGCTGGCATCGTCGCCGCCGCCACTCACGGCATCCCACAGTTTTTCTCCAGCATCTTTCACGAAATCAAACAGACCCATACATCCTCCAGATTTTTATGATGTTGGCCGCCTTGCTGGCAGCTCTCTAAGCGTAGTGGTTTTTTGACGAGGGAACATGGGGGAGATGTCTTGCATTTGGCTTAATGTCACAAATCGCGATTCACACATTATGTGCCACACACATACATTTTGTGCCGCGATCGCGCTACACTGTGTGGCCTATTTATCTCGCATCAGGAAGCCTCATGCATTGCCCATTCTGCTCCGCTGTGGACACCAAAGTGATTGATTCTCGTCTGGTTAGTGAAGGATCGTCGGTGCGTCGCCGTCGTCAGTGTCTGGTGTGTCATGAGCGTTTTACCACCTTTGAAGTGGCGGAGCTGGTGATGCCGCGCGTGGTGAAAAGCAATGATGTGCGTGAACCCTTCAATGAAGACAAGCTCAGCAGCGGCATGATCAAGGCGCTGGAAAAACGCCCGGTGAGCGCCGATGCGGTGGAGAGCGCGGTCAATCATATTAAAACCCAGCTGCGCGCCACTGGCGAACGCGAAGTGCCAAGCGCGCTGATCGGCAATCTGGTGATGGATGAGCTGAAAAAACTCGATAAAGTCGCCTACATTCGCTTTGCCTCGGTCTATCGCAGCTTCGAAGATATTCGCGATTTTGGTGAAGAGATCGCCCGCCTACAGGACTAATCCATGACTGACGAACGCTATATGGCGCGCGCGCTGGAACTGGCGCGCCGCGGACGCTTTACCACCACACCGAATCCGAATGTCGGCTGCGTGATTGTACGCGAAGGCGAGATTGTCGGCGAAGGCTGGCATCAGCGCGCCGGCGAACCGCATGCCGAAGTGCACGCGCTGCGCATGGCGGGCGAACGTGCCGCTGGCGCAACCGCGTATGTCACGCTGGAACCTTGCAGTCATCATGGGCGCACGCCGCCGTGCTGCGATGCGCTGATTGCCGCTGGCGTGACGCGCGTAGTCGCTGCGATGCAGGATCCCAATCCGCAGGTGGCGGGACGTGGACTCTATCGTTTACAGCAGGCGGGCATCGACGTCAGTCATGGCCTGATGATGAACGAAGCGGAAGCGCTGAACCGGGGTTTTCTGAAACGCATGCGCACCGGATTCCCATGGATCCAGCTGAAACTCGGCGCATCCCTTGATGGGCGCACCGCGATGGCGAGTGGCGAAAGTCAGTGGATCACCTCCGCAGCCGCAAGGCGCGATGTGCAACGTTTACGCGCGCAGAGTTCAGCTATTCTTAGCACCAGCGCCACCGTGATAGCAGATAACCCATCGTTAACGGTGCGCTGGAGTGAATTGAATGAAGAGGTGCGTGCGCAGCTCGATGAAAGCCAGCTGCGCCAGCCGGTGCGCGTGGTGATTGACAGCCAACAGCGTGTCACGCCGCAACACCGTTTGATTGACCAACCGGGCGAAACCTGGCTGATGCGCAGCGAACCCGATGAACAAGCGTGGCCCGCCAGCGTGACCCAGATCGCCGTGCCACAGCGTGGCGAACAGCTGGATCTGGTGGCGATGATGATGTTGCTCGGCCAGCGGCAGATCAACAGCGTGTGGGTAGAAGCCGGCGCCAGTTTGGCTGGCGCGCTGCTGCAAGCGGGCTTGGTGGATGAGCTGATCGTTTACATGGCGCCGAAGCTGTTAGGCAATGCTGCTCGCGGCCTGTGTACGCTGCCGGGACTGGAACAGCTGGCCGATGCGCCGGCTCTGAATTTTAGCGATGTGCGCCTGGTGGGCGAGGACCTGCGCCTGACGCTGACACCGCGTTGAAAGCGCGCGGAAAAGCCTGAGCGCGTCGCCAAAGAGTATGATAGAATCCGCCCCCTTCTGCGGGGCCATAAAACAACCCAAAGGATATGTATGAAAGTTATCGAAGCTCCTGTTGCCACGCCTGATGCAAACATTGCCATCGTAATTGCGCGTTTTAACAACTTCATTAATGACAGCCTGCTGGACGGCGCGATTGACGCACTTAAGCGCATCGGCCAGGTGAAAGCAGATAACATCACCGTTGTCTGGGTTCCGGGTGCATACGAACTGCCGCTGGCAGCACGCGCACTGGCGAAAGCCGGTAAGCACGACGCCATTGTTGCGTTGGGCACCGTGATCCGTGGCGGCACCGCACATTTCGAATATGTGGCCGGTGAAGCCAGTTCGGGCATTGCGCATGTCGCGATGACCAGCGAAATCCCGGTGACCTTCGGCGTGTTGACCACTGAAAATATCGAGCAGGCGATTGAACGCGCCGGCACGAAAGCAGGGAATAAAGGTGCCGAAGCGGCCCTGACTGCACTCGAAATGATCAACGTATTGAAAGCCATCAAAGCCTGATTTTTGTAAGGGGAATTTTGTGAAACCTGCTGCTCGTCGTCGCGCCCGTGAGTGCGCTGTCCAGGCGCTTTACTCCTGGCAGCTGTCTAAGAACGACATTGCCGATGTGGAATACCAGTTTCTGGCGGAACAAGACGTCAAAGACGTCGATATTAGCTATTTCCGCGAATTGCTGGCCGGTGTGGCGACTAACAGCGCGTACCTGGACGGTCTGATGAAGCCTTACCTGTCGCGTCAGCTGGAAGAGCTGGGCCAGGTAGAAAAAGCCATCCTGCGTATTTCGCTGTATGAGCTGAGCAAGCGTTCTGATGTGCCGTATAAAGTGGCCATCAACGAAGGCATTGAGTTGGCAAAAGTGTTTGGTGCTGAAGACAGCCACAAATTCGTCAACGGTGTCCTCGACAAAGCTGCCCCGCAAATTCGACCGAATAAAAAATAGTCTTAAAGGCCGGTTTTCCGGCCTTTTTCTCATTGAGACCTGACTTATGTCTTGTGGTGAATTCGAACTGATCGCACGTTACTTTAACCGCGTCACCAGCTCCCGCCGCGATGTGGAGAAAGGAATTGGTGACGACTGTGCGTTACTCAACGTGCCAGAAAAACAGACACTTGCTATCAGCACCGACACGCTGGTTGCGGGCGTCCACTTCTTACGTGATATCCATCCCGCCGATCTCGGCTACAAAGCCGTCGCCGTTAACCTCAGCGATTTAGCCGCCATGGGTGCCGATCCGGCCTGGCTGACGCTGGCATTAACGCTGCCTGAAATCGATGAAGCGTGGGTAGCGGCCTTTAGCGATAGCCTGTTTGAGCTGCTGGATTACTACGATATGCAGCTGATTGGCGGTGATACTACACGCGGACCGCTGAGCATGACGCTCGGCATTCACGGTTTAGTGCCGGCGGGAAGGGCGCTGAAACGTTCGGGTGCGAAGCCCGGCGACTGGATTTTTGTCACCGGCACCCTGGGTGACAGCGCAGCCGGTTTGTCGCTGCTGCAACATCGCCATCGCCTGAACGATCCGGCGGTGCACGAAGCGTTGATCAAACGCCATCTGCGTCCGATGCCGCGCGTGCTGCAAGGCCAGGCCCTGCGTGGATTGGCGACCTCGGCGATCGATATCTCTGATGGCCTGATTTCCGATCTCGGCCATGTGCTGACCGCCAGTCGCGTTGGTGCGCGTATCAATCTCGATGCCTTACCGCTTTCAGCGGCCTTGCGCGATCACTTCGAGCCTGAACTGGTGCTGAAATGGGCGTTAAGCGGTGGCGAAGATTACGAGCTGTGCTTTACCGTGCCGGAAGTGAATCGCGGCGCGCTCGACGTGGCGCTCGGTCATTTTGGTGTGCCTTATACCTGCATTGGGCAAATTGCACCGGAATCGGAAGGGCTGAGTCTGCTGGAGAACGGCAAGCCGCGCAGCGTGGATTTGCAAGGGTTTGATCACTTCGGTGCGAAGTGAATTGCCCTCACCCTAACCCTCTCCCACAAGTGGGAGAGGGGACGATTAGGTAGGGACTGCACGTGCTGCTCCCTCGCCCGCTTGCGGGAGAGGGCTGGGGTGAGGGATAGTCTGCCTTACTCAAATCCCACCACCGGATGCGGTTGATACACCGTCTCCAGTTCGGCAATTTCATTCTCACTCAACTCTACATCCACCGCTTTCACCAGCTCGGCGAATTGCTGCTCGCGCGAGGCACCAATAATTGGCGCGGTAACCGCCGGTTTATGTAATAGCCACGCCAGCGCGACCTGCGCGCGCGTCACGCCTTTATCGGCGGCAACATTAGCCAGACGCTCGGCAATCGCCGCATCGTTCTCTTCGGTGCCGGTATACAGCTTTTCCATCACATTATCCGACACCGAACGTGCGGTGGTTTCGCCCCACGGACGCGTGAGTTTACCGCGCGCCAGCGGGCTCCACGGCAGTACCGCGATCCCTTCGCGCTGACACAGCGGATGCATGTCATTCTCCTCCTCACGCTGAATCAGGTTGTACTGATCCTGCATGCTGACAAAGCGCGCCCAGTTGTTCTGCTTCTGCAGATCCAGCGCCTGAGCAAATTGCGATGCGTGCATCGATGATGCGCCGATATAACGCGCCTTGCCGGATTTCACTACGTCGTGCAGCGCTTCCAGCGTCTCTTCAATCGGCGTGTCGTAATCCCAGCGATGAATTTGCAGCAGGTCGACGTACTCCATGCCAAGACGCGTCAGGCTGTCATCGATCGATTGCAGGATATTCTTGCGCGATAAGCCTTGTGACAGATTGCTCAGCGGGAAATAGACCTTGGTGGCGACCACAACCTGATCGCGGCGGGCAAAATCTTTCAGTGCGCGGCCCACGATCTCTTCACTGCTGCCATCGGAATAGCTGTTAGCGGTATCGAAGAAGTTGATGCCGGCTTCCAGCGCCTGCTTAATTAACGGTCGGCTGCTCTCTTCGGGCAGCGTCCATGCGTGGTTTCCGCGCGTGGGATCGCCGTAAGTCATGCAGCCTAAACATAGACGCGAAACCTGTAAGTCGGTCTGGCCTAAGGGAATGGTTTTCATGTATTTGGGCTCCTGCTCTTATGCTTGAGGGAAATCGTTCCCTAAGCATAGCAGCAGGCTCGCTCACCGGGCGGTGAGCGAGCCGGGCAGATTACTGGGCGAGCCAGTCAGCGATTTGCTGCTGAATACCGGCGGCATCCAGTTGGTAATCCTGACGCACTTCTTCCTGCGTACCTTGTGGGATGAACTCATCCGGCAGACCGAGGTTGAGCACTGGCACGCGCAGGCGTTTTGCCATCACGTACTCGTTGACGCCGCTACCGGCACCGCCTTTAATGGCGCCTTCTTCCAGCGTAACCAGCGAATCGTGGCTGGCCGCCAGTTCGGCGATCAATGCCTCGTCGAGTGGCTTCACAAAACGCATATCCACCAGCGTGGCATTTAGCGCTTCCGCAGCCGCAGCGGCTTCTGGCAGTAAGGTACCGAAGTTAAGGATCGCCAGCTTTTCGCCGCGACGCTTCACGATGCCTTTACCCAGCGGCAAGCTCGCCAGCGGTTCCAGCGTTGCGCCGGTGCCGGTACCGCGCGGGTAACGTACCGCACTTGGGCCAGCCTGATAGTGATAACCGGTGTACAACATCAGACGACATTCGTTTTCATCGCTTGGCGTCATGATCACCATCTCTGGCACACAGCGTAAGAACGCGATATCGAAGGCGCCCTGATGGGTTTGACCATCCGCGCCGACAATGCCGCCGCGATCGATGGCAAACAGCACCGGCAATTTCTGGATGGCGACGTCGTGGATCAACTGATCGTAGGCGCGCTGCAGGAAGGTTGAGTAGATCGCCACAACCGGTTTGTAACCACCAATTGCCATGCCCGCCGCGAAGGTCACGGCGTGCTGCTCGGCAATCGCCACATCAAAATATTGTTGCGGATAATCGCGCGAGTAGCTCACCATGCCGGAACCTTCACGCATCGCTGGCGTGACCGCCATCAAACGCGCATCGTCAGCCGCCATTTCGCTCAGCCAGTTGCCGAAGATTTTCGAGTAGCTTGGCAAACCCGGCACGCTTTTCGGCAGCGCTAAGCTGGCGGGATCGAACTTCGGTACCGCATGCCAGGTGATCGGATCTTCTTCCGCCGGGGCATAACCTTTGCCCTTTTTGGTCATAATGTGCAGGAACTGCGGACCTTTCAGATCGCGCATGTTCTTCAACGTGCTCACCAGCGTCAGCACGTCGTGGCCATCCACCGGGCCGATATAGTTAAAGCCCAGCTCTTCAAACAGCGTGCCCGGCACCACCATGCCTTTCAGGTGCTCTTCGGTGCGCTTCACCAGCTCTTTAATCGGCGGTAAACCGCCCAATACACGCTTGCCGCCTTCGCGCAGGCGTGAATAGGTTTTTCCGGAGAGAATCTGTGCCAGACGATTGTTGAGTGCGCCCACGTTTTCGGAGATCGACATCTCGTTATCGTTGAGGATCACCAGCATATCCGGCTTGATGTCACCGGCGTGGTTCATGGCTTCAAACGCCATGCCCGCTGTGATCGCGCCATCGCCAATGATACAGGCGGTGCGGCGGCCTTTACCTTCACGTTCGGCGGCAACGGCCATGCCGAGACCGGCGCTGATCGAGGTAGAGGAGTGGCCCACGCTTAACACGTCGTACTCACTCTCACCGCGCCACGGGAACGGATGCAGGCCATTTTTCTGACGGATGGTGCCGATGCGATCGCGGCGTCCGGTCAGAATTTTGTGCGGATAAGCCTGATGGCCGACGTCCCACACCAGATGATCAAAGGGGGTGTTATAAACATAATGCAGCGCGACTGTTAGCTCGACGACGCCCAGACCCGATGCAAAGTGGCCGGAAGAACGGCTCACGCTATCCAGCAGATACTGACGCAGTTCGTCACACAGCTCCGGAAGTTTTTCTTTCGGTAATAAACGTAATTCCTGAACCGTGTTGGCTAATGCCAGTGTCGGGTATTTTGCAATATCAAAACTCATCAGAGACTCATTATGAAAGTTATTTATCGCGTTCAATTATGAAGCTTGCCAGCGCTTGTAAGGCGAGTGTGTTGTAAGACTGTGCCGCCAGAATATCGAGCGCGCCGAGCGCCTCTTGATAAAGATCCCAGGCTTTACTGCGGGCATTTTCCAGCCCCATCAATGCAGGATAGGTGCTTTTACCCAACGCCTGATCTGAGCCCTGTGTTTTCCCTAACACGGCGGTATCGCCGATTACATCGAGGATGTCATCCTGCACCTGAAACGCCAGTCCGATGGCGTTGGCGTAGATATCCAGCACCGGCAACGCGGCGCGGCCACGCTCCCCGGCGGCTAATGCGCCAAGACGTACCGCTGCACGTATTAACGCGCCGGTTTTATGACGGTGAATCTGTTCCAGCTGCGCCAGATCGATACTTTTTCCTTCCGCCGCCAAATCCAACGCCTGACCGCCGCACATGCCTGCCACGCCGCTGGCCTGCGCCAGTTCGGAAATCATCGCAATACGCGCTTCGGCGTTGACGCCGGGCATTGGCTGATCGGCCAGAATCGAAAAGGCCAGAGTTTGCAAAGCATCGCCGGCGAGAATCGCCGTGTCTTCACCATATTTTATATGGCAGGTTGGCTGCCCGCGGCGTAACGCATCGTCATCCATCGCCGGCAGATCGTCATGAATCAGGGAATAAGCATGAATGCATTCCACGGCCGCAGCCGGCACATCCAGGCTGGCCGCATCGGCCTTCAGCATTTCACCTGTTGCGTACACCAGAAAGGGACGCAGACGCTTACCGCCTAATAATGCCCCATACTCCATGGCATTCACCAGAGGAGAACTCTGAAAAGGAAGTGGATCTATTAAACGCGTCAAGGCCTGATTGACGCGTTGATGGTACGCGCTCAGCAGTTTAGCGAAATCCATTACTCATTTTCCGGGGTAAAAGGGGCGAGGGCGGCATCTTTCTCGTCGCTGAGCAGGATTTGCACACGCTGCTCTGCCTGCTGCAGGGTTTGCTGACCGGTACGTGCCAATTGTACGCCGCGTTCGAATTCGTTCAGCGCATCTTCCAGCGGCAGCTCGCCACTTTCCAGGCGGCTGACAATCTGTTCCAGCTGCTGCAATGCGCTTTCAAAACTGGCAGGCGCTTCGGCTTTTTTCGGCATAATCAGTGTCGACTCACAGGTTAGGACATTATCTTGCAATTGGTCATGGTAGCCGACAGGGATTAATTAGCAAAATAATGAATGTGAAGAAGGTTGCTTAAAGCAGTCACCCAGCAAAGGTGGTATACTTTTGCGCCTCGGATGCGGGGGCTCCTGAATCAACCCGCAATTATATGATTTTAACAGTTAAGTGCTGATGCTTTTAGCACTTATTTGTCCAAACGAATCCCTGTCGCCATGAAGTTTATCGTCAAGCTGTTCCCAGAAATCACCATCAAAAGTCAGTCGGTGCGTCTGCGCTTTATCAAAATTCTCTCCAGTAGCATTCGTAATATTCTGCGCACTGTCGATGAAGACATCAAAGTCGTGCGCCATTGGGACCACATTGAAGTGCGTTCTAAAAATGAGTCGCTGCGTGAGACCCTTGTCACCGAACTGACGCGCATTCCGGGCATACATCATGTGCTCGCGGTAGAAGATCGCTCGTACACCGATATGCACGATATTTTCGAGCAGACGCTGGTGCTGAACCGCGAGCGTCTGGAAGGCAAAAGTTTCTGCGTGCGCGTGAAGCGTCGCGGCAAGCACAGCTTCAGCTCGCAGGACGTGGAACGCTATGTGGGCGGTGGCCTTAATCAGCACATCGCCAGCGCGCGCGTGCAGCTCAATCGCCCGGAGGAAACGGTGAATCTGGAGATCGAAGACGATCGCCTGTTGCTGATCACCGCACGCTATGAAGGCTTAGGCGGTTTCCCGATTGGTACCCAGGAAGATGTGCTGTCACTGATTTCCGGCGGTTTCGACTCCGGCGTGTCGAGCTATATGCTAATGCGCCGCGGCTGCCGCGTGCATTACTGCTTCTTCAACCTTGGCGGTGCGGCACACGAGATAGGCGTGCGTCAGGTTGCGCATTATCTCTGGCAGCGTTTTGGTCGCTCGCACCGCGTGCGTTTCGTGGCGATCAACTTCGAGCCGGTAGTGGGTGAGATTCTGGAGAAAGTGGACGACGGCCAAATGGGCGTGGTGCTAAAGCGCATGATGGTGCGTGCGGCGTCGATGGTGGCGGAGCGTTACGGCGTGCAGGCGCTGGTGACCGGCGAAGCGCTGGGCCAGGTTTCCAGCCAGACGCTGACTAACCTGCGTTTGATCGATAACGCCTCCGATACGCTGATTCTGCGTCCGCTGATCTCCCATGATAAAGAGCACATCATCGATGTGGCGCGTAAGATCGGCACTGAAGATTTTGCCCGCACCATGCCAGAGTATTGCGGTGTGATTTCGAAAAGCCCAACCGTTAAAGCGGTGAAGGGCAAGATCGAAGCGGAAGAGCAAAACTTCGATTTCGAGATTCTTAATCGCGTGGTGCAGGTAGCCAGCAACGTCGACATCCGTGAAATCGCCGAGCAGACGGAAGAAGAAGTGGTGGAAGTTGAAACCGTTGACTCTTTCACCCGCAACGACGTAGTGCTGGATATCCGTTCGGCCGATGAGCAGGAAGCAAAGCCGCTGGAAGTTGAAGGCGTTGAAGTGAAAACGTTGGCGTTCTACAAACTCAGCACCCAGTTTGGCGATTTGGACCAGAGCAAAACCTGGCTGCTGTATTGCGATCGCGGTGTGATGAGTCGCCTGCAGGCGCTCTATCTGCACGAGCAGGGCTTCAAAAACGTAAAAGTTTATCGCCCTTAATTAGTAGGGTCGCCATTTATGGCGACCTCTGCCAATTAACGCTCTTCAAACTCCTGATAATTATAAATTCCCGCCGCCAGCACCAGCTGTGAAGCCACTTCACGCGCGGTCTCTTTATCGACCAGTAAATCAATCAGCTTCAACGCAAAATCCATTGCGGTGCCCGGTCCCTGGCTGGTCAGCAGATTAACGCGCGGATCCCACACCACGCGGCGCTCCATCCATTTACTGTCTGGAATGGTGGCACGCAGGCCGGGAAAACCGGTCATATTGCCGACGGGAAACAGATCGTGCGCGACCAAAACCGTGCCCGGCGCGGCACAAATTGCCGCCACAATTTTGCTGGAGAGATGGAACTGGCGCACGGTTTCCACCAGCAATGGGCTGTCGCGGAAAGTCTCCGCGCCTTTCAAACCGCCGGGTAGTACAATCGCATCGTAATCGTTGTCCGCGACCTCAACCAAAGGCGCATCCGCCAGCAGCCGCACACCGCGCGAGCAGACGATCTCACGCGTGCCATCGCTCTCCACGCTGGCGGTGGTGACGCTTAATCCGCCGCGTACCAGCAAATCGATAGTGGTGACCGCTTCGGTCTCTTCACTTCCATGTGCCAGGCAAACCAGAACCGATGCGTTCGCGCTCATAGTAGGACTCCTTACGTTTAATCAGATCGTACAACCGGGTATTTTCCGGCAGTGAAATGCCCTGCGCACGGGCGCGACGTAACAAGTAACCGGTGATGTAATCAATTTCGGTCAGACGCTGCGCCCGCACATCCTGCAGCATCGATGAGGTATTGGCAGCGGTGCTATCGATCACGTCGTAAATAATATCGCGCAGATTATCCACCGCCATGTGCTGACCTTCGCGCTCCATCACCCAGGCGATCTCTTCGCACAGCAACGCTATTTGTTCCGGCCAGGCACGCAGCGCACCGTTTTGGCAATCGTGTTCAACGGTCATCGGGTTGATTACGCAGTTGATGGCCAGCTTGCGCCAGCTGGCGGCGGCGATGTTGTCATGCCAGGCCACGTCCGGCAGCGCCTGATGCAGAATATCGGCGATATCGCTCAGCGCGGCGCTCTCGCGATTAGCAGGACCAATGTGCGTGATGCCGTGCGCGATATGTTTGATCACCGTGCCGTCGCGCATCGCGGCGTGCGTGGTAATGCCGCGCAGCAGCGGCTGGCGCAGGTCTTTCAACTCTTCCAGCGTACCCATACCATTATGCAGCAGCAGAATCGGCGCGTGCGTCGGCAGCACGCTTTGCAGGTTTTTCACTGCAGGAGAAACCTGCGGCGCTTTGAGCGTCACCAGTAATAGCTGGCTTTCGGCGAGGAACAGCGGATCGTTGGCGATAAAGGTGTGATTGCTCACCTGGCCTTGCGGATCGACCACGTTGGCGGAGCAATACGGCTGCGGCACACGTAACCAACCCTGCACCTCATGTCCCTGACGGGCGAGAGCGGCGAGCCAAATTTGACCTAAGGCGCCACACCCCAACACGGTAATTTTCATTTTGCCTCCCGTGGGCGGGTTCCGGTTTTCACGTTACGAGTCAGTATAGCTTTCCATGTATCGTGTTTTATTAGCGCCACAAGACGCGTATTATGCATGTCACTTTAGTATCAGGAGAAGAAAAGATGCCATCTTTCGATATCGTTTCCGAAGTCGAATTGTCGGAAGTGCGAAATGCCGTGGAGAATGCGAGCCGCGAGATCTCAACCCGTTTCGATTTCCGTAACGTGAGTGCAACCATTGAGCTCAACGAAAAGAATGAGACCATCAAACTCAGCAGCGAATCTGATTTTCAGGTAAAGCAGCTGGTGGATATTCTGCGCGAAAAGCTGCTGAAGCGTGGCATTGAAGGCGCGGCGATTGAAGTGCCAGAAGAGATCGTGCACAGCGGTAAAAACTGGTCGGTGGAAGCCAAGCTGAAGAAAGGTATCGAAAGCGATATCGCGAAAAAGCTGGTGAAGCTGATTAAAGACAGCAAGCTGAAAGTGCAGACGCAGATTCAGGGTGAAGAACTGCGCGTAACCGGTAAGTCACGCGACGATCTGCAAGGTGCGATGGCGCTGGTGCGCGGTGGCAACCTCGGTCAGCCTTTCCAGTTCAAAAACTTCCGCGACTAATCGCGTTTGTCGCGCGCCGCACGACGATAGAGCGTGCTGCGTGCGACGCCTAAGGCTTCCGCCGTTTTACTGATATTGCCATTAAAGCGCTGCAGCGTTTCGCTGATCAACCGTTCATCATGACTCTGCCGATCGGGCTGTGGCGGCAACGCCGCGCGACGATACTCGGCCGGCAAATGCACCTCAGTGACTTCCTCACCTTCATCCGCCAGCGCCAGCAGTACGCGTAACAAGCTGCGCAATTGCCGCACGTTGCCCGGCCACGGCAGCTGTGCCAGTGCTGTTAATAAAGCAGGTGAAAGCTGAATATCACGATCCGCGCCGCCCAGCTCCAGCCATAAACGGCTGATAAAACCTTCTACGTCCGGCCAGTCGCGCAGCGGCGGAATGGTCATTGAGAATTCCTGCAGGCGATAGAGCAAATCTTCGCGGAATTCGCCTTCTGCGACGCGTTGTGCCAAATCGCGGTGCGTGGCGCTGATCACCGCAAAATTCACCGGCCAGCTGCGGCTGGAGCCGAGCGGCGCCACCTCTTTCTCTTGCAACACCCGTAGCAAGCGGGTTTGCAGCGCCAGCGGCATATCGCCAATTTCATCGAGGAACAGCACGCCGCCATCCGCTTCACGGATTTTGCCAATATAGCCATGCTTGCTGGCGCCGGTGAACGCGCCGGGTTGATAGCCAAACAGCTCAGATTCAATCAGCGCTTCGGGGATGGCCGCGCAGTTAATGGCCACGAATTTGCCTTCGCGCCAGCGGCTCTGCTGATGCAGTGCGCGACTGACATACTCTTTGCCGCTGCCGGTTTCGCCGTGAATGCACAGTGAAACGCTGGCATTGAGCAGCCGCACCATCTTTTCGCCATCGCGGCCCAGCGAGAAGGGCAGATCGCTGGCGGGCTCGCTCGGCGTGGCAAAATGGCTGCGCTGCGGCGCACGCAGGCGGAAATAGTAGCGCTGCGTGGCGTAATCGAGCGAAACGGGAATGGTGTTGGCTTGCTGCTGCTGTTGCGGGAACAGTTGTTGAAAGGTCACGCTGCCGAGTTGTTCGACGCTTAGCGCCAGTTCGCGCATCGCCAGACGATTAGCGGCGGTCAGGACGTTGTCCGAGAACACCAGCAGCAGTTCATCGCTGGTATCGATGCCCTGCGGCTGCAGATGCAGGCTCATCAACCATTGCTGCGGATGCAGGCTCTGTTTTACCCACAGGTATTCGATCTGTTTCGCCGCCGCTTTCACCCAATTAAAGGTTTGCGGATGCGGGAAGTGCGCCGGGCCGGAAATATCCAGCACGCCAGCAATTTGGCCGTTCGGCATTTGCAGCGGCATCGCCGCGCAGTACAAGCCTTGATTGAGCGTCAGGAAGTGCTGATGACCTTCAATTTCGCAGCCGTCATCAATCGCCAGCGCGGTGCCAATCGCATTGGTGCCACGCCCGCATTCACTCCACAAATTGCCCGGCGCCAGCGCATAACGTTGGGCTTTTTCCATCGAAGGCATATCGCCAAAGGTATTCAACACCAAACCGGTGGCATCCGACAGAATCACCACCGATTGCTTCTCGGCCAGTCTCTGCGCCAGCTGTTTAATAACCGGCTGCGCGAACTGCTGCAGCCCGGCATTGCTGGCGAGCACATCGGCCAGTTCACCCTGACGAACACGAGGAAAATCATCGGCGGTGCGATCGAGACCATACAGCTGGCTACGAAACCAGGAGTCGCTTAACAGCGGATTGGTGTTAACGGCAGACGCGGATGGATTTCCCTGCATTGATGACCTCATGCCCAAGCGAAAGTGTTGCAGTATTGTAGCGGGTCGGTTTCTGTACTGTTGCGATACGCAACACAGATGGTGAACTTTTCTGCACAACATCTGCAAACCAAGCCACACGTGGATTTATAACTTGATGATTAAATTTATATTTTTTCAAATAATCAGCTGATGAAAAAAGCTGGCACGCCCGCTGCAATAGCTTCTTTGACAGCATGTTCTCTGAATGGCGACTGACCTTTCAGATTATCTGACCCTACATAAAGGAGTTTGCGATGCGTTATGCACATCCCGGCACACCCGGCGCTTTGGTTTCATTTCAGGCGACTTACGGCAACTACATTGCGGGCAAATTCGTCGAGCCGCTCAGCGGCCAATACTTCACCAACACCTCGCCAGTGAATGGCAGTGATATCGCGCAGTTTCCGCGTTCGGATGCGCGTGATATCGATTTAGCGCTGGACGCGGCGCATCAGGCGGCCGATGCCTGGGGAAAAACCAGCGTGCAGTATCGCGCCAACATCCTGCTGCAGGTGGCGGACCGTATTGAGGCCAATCTCGAAAAACTGGCGGTAGCGGAGAGCTGGGATAACGGGAAACCAATCCGCGAAACCCTGAATGCCGATCTGCCGCTGGCGGTGGATCACTTCCGTTACTTCGCCGGTTGCCTGCGGGCACAAGAGGGCAGCACTGCGGAGATCGATGAAACCACCGTGGCGTATCACTTCCATGAGCCACTCGGCGTGGTTGGGCAGATCATTCCGTGGAACTTCCCGCTGTTAATGGCGGCGTGGAAACTGGCGCCGGCGCTGGCGGCGGGGAACTGTGTGGTGCTGAAACCGGCGGAACAGACGCCGCTGGGCATTACGCTGCTGATGGAAGTGATTGGCGATCTGTTCCCGGCTGGCGTGTTGAATGTGGTGCAGGGCTTTGGTCGTGAAGCGGGTGAAGCGCTGGCGACCAGCAAACGCATCGCCAAAATCGCCTTCACCGGTTCAACGCCGGTGGGGCGTCACATTATGGCCTGCGCTGCTGAAAACATCATTCCCTGTACCGTCGAGCTGGGCGGCAAGTCGCCGAATATCTACTTCGCTGATGTGATGGATGGTGAGGACGAGTTTATTGAGAAGGCGGTGGAAGGGTTAGTACTCGGTTTCTTCAATCAGGGTGAAGTCTGTACCTGTCCATCGCGCGCCTTGATTCATGAATCGATCTATCAACCCTTTATGGATCGCGTGATGGCCAAGGTGGCGAACATCCGTCGCGGCGATCCGCTCGATAGCGACACCATGATTGGTGCACAGGCTTCACGCCAGCAATTCGATAAAATCCTGTCGTATATCAACATCGCACGCGACGAAGGCGGGCAAATTCTCACCGGTGGCGATCGCGCCAGCATGGCCACCGAGCTGAATGATGGATTCTACATTCAGCCGACCTTAATCAAAGGAACCAACCAGATGCGCTGTTTCCAGGAGGAGATTTTTGGGCCGGTGATTGGTGTTACCACCTTTAAGGATGAGGCAGAAGCGCTCGCCATCGCCAACGAAACCCAGTTCGGTCTTGGTGCGGGCGTGTGGACGCGCGACACCAATCTGGCTTATCGCATGGGACGCGGTATTAAAGCCGGTCGCGTCTGGACCAACTGTTATCACATCTATCCCGCTCACGCGGCATTCGGCGGCTACAAGCAATCGGGTGTGGGCCGTGAGACGCACAAGATGGCGCTCAGCGCCTATCAACAAACCAAAAATCTGCTGGTCAGCTATGGCACCGCGCCTTTGGGCCTGTTCTGAGTCCGCATCCGATCAAATGGAGAGTGAAAGATGAATATGCAAATCAAAACCACCATGAAAGCCGCCGTTGTGAAGGCTTTTGGTGAACCGTTAGTGATTGAGCAGGTGCCGGTGCCGCAGGTCGGGCCGGGGCAGATTTTGGTGAAAATCGCGGCGACCGGCGTATGCCATACCGATCTCCACGCCGCCGAAGGCGACTGGCCGATTAAACCTAATCCGCCATTTATTCCGGGCCACGAAGGTGTAGGCCAGGTTGTGGCGCTCGGCGAGGGCGTTAAGCACCTGAAAATGGGCGATCGCGTCGGTGTGCCGTGGCTCTATTCGGCGTGCGGTCACTGCGAACACTGTCTCGATAGCTGGGAAACGCTGTGTCTGTCGCAGCAAAATGCCGGTTACTCAGTGAATGGCAGCTTCGCGGAATACTGCCTCGCCGATGCCAACTATGTCGGCATCATTCCGGATAACGTCGATTACAACGAAATCGCGCCGATTCTTTGTGCGGGCGTTACCGTGTATAAAGGGCTGAAAATGACCGATACCAAACCTGGCGATTGGGTGGTGATTTCCGGTATCGGCGGCTTAGGGCATATGGCGGTGCAGTACGCGGTGGCGATGGGTCTGAACGTGGCGGCGGTGGATATCGATGATGAGAAGCTGGAGTTTGCTAAACGTCTCGGTGCCAGCGTGGTGGCGAATGCGAAAAATGTCGATCCGGCCAAGGTGTTCCAGGAGAGTTTTGGCGGTGCGCACGGCGTGCTGGTCACGGCGGTTTCACCAAAAGCGTTCGAACAGGCGATTGGTACGCTGCGTCGTGGCGGCACCATGGTGCTGAACGGTTTGCCGCCGGGCAAATTCGATCTGTCGATTTTCGATATGGTGTTGGACGGCATTACGGTGCGCGGTTCCATCGTCGGTACGCGCAAAGATCTGCAGGAAGCGCTGGATTTCGCCGGTCGTCACAAGGTGAAAGCCACCGTGGCGGTTGAACCGCTGACGAATATCAACGATATCTTCGCGCGTATGCACGCTGGCAAGATTGAAGGGCGTATTGTGGTGGATATGTCGCTGTAACAAAAAAGCCCGACGCAGTGGTCGGGCTTGTCATTTAACAGCTGGCGAGCAGCGCTTCAAGTTCGACGCGGCTCGTCACTTTACTGTCGATTTTGATGTAGGCACTTTTCTCTTCCGGCACGATAAACACCGACGCCACGCCGGGCTGCGCTTTCAAACGCTTCTCGAGGTTTGGCACTGCCAGCACCGCATCGCTGAGCATAATGCGCAGGCTGCTAACGTAAGGCGGTTCCTGCATCGACATTGCCACAAACAGCCAGGCAGCCGCGACGATCGCGCCGACCAGGAACACGGTTTGTGCATCTACATGACCATAGATCCATCCGCCCATGCTGCCGCCAATCGCCACGCCAATGAACTGGCTGGTAGAGTAAATGCCCATAGCGGTGCCTTTATAGCCCGGCGGCGACTCTTTACTGATCAGCGATGGCAGAATCGCTTCCATCAGGTTGAAGGCGAGGAAGAACAGCTGCACGCCAATCACCAGCGTCCAGAAGTGGCCTGCCGCGCCCCACAATACGATTTCCGCGATGATGATGATCGCCACGCAGCCAACGAACACGCGCTTCATGCGGCGCTTCACTTCGGCATAGATAATGAAAGGCACCACAGCGACAAACGCCACCAGCATGGTCACCAGATAAACTTTCCAGTGTTCTGCCGCCGGTAAACCGGCTTGCTCAAACTGTCCCGGCAGCGCCACGAAGCTCGACATCAACAGAATGTGCAGGCAGAGAATGCCGATATTCAGTTTTAACAGTTTTGGATTAGTCAGCACCGCACGGATGCTGCCTCTCACCATGCCGGATTCGCGGTTCAATACGTGATTTGGCGCATTCGGCACCACTAATAAGGTGATGACGATGCCCAGCGTCGCGAGGATGGCGATCATCCAGAATAGCGCGTGCAAGCCGAGCGCGTGGGTGACAATCGGGCCAACTACCATGGCAATGGCAAAGGTGACGCCAAAGCTGATGCCGATAAACGCCATCGCTTTGGTGCGGTTCTGTTCACGGGTTAAGTCCGACAGCAACGCCATTACCGCGGCGGCAATCGCGCCAGAACCTTGTAATGCGCGGCCTAAAATCACGCCCCAAATGGTGTCGGAGGTGGCGGCGATAATGCTGCCGAAAACGAACAGCAGCAGTCCGCCGACGATCAGCGGCTTACGGCCGACGCGATCGGAGAGCAGACCAAATGGAATCTGGAAGATGGCTTGTGCCAAACCATAGATACCGATTGCGAGACCAATCAGTGTTTCACTGGCGCCCTGTAACGCCATGCCGTACGTGGTGAGTACCGGCAAGACCATAAACATTCCCAGCATGCGCAGGGAAAAAACGGTACCTAAACCCCACGTAGCGCGAAGCTCTACTGGCGTCATTTTATTGTCGTTCATGTTTACCTCAAAATTATACTGCGCCCATTTTAGGCAGCAGGGCAGGGCGGGTAAAACATTTGTTCTTAAGCAGTGGTAACAAAAAGAAAGGGCGCGAAATTCGCGCCCTTTCTGGTTTTGCGGAGATGAATTACCAGACGTAAGTCAGCAAATCCTTCGACGCTGGCGTCATGAAATCAACCGACATCATCACGCTCAGGGCGGTGATAGCGACAATCGAGAACACAAACAGTTTACGTGCCCAAACTTTGTCGTTTGAGGTTTTGTAACCTGAAAGTGCCATGCCGAGCCACCACACGCTAACGGCTGCAGCCACCACCAGATATTTGTAGCCCGCGTAACCGCCAAGGGTCAGCATCAGCGTGGCAATCATGAA
>NZ_DALYOQ010000030.1:33993-37314 GCF_031974595.1 Pantoea sp. CTOTU46764
GATATACAGCGTAATATGATTTTTTGCCACTGAGATGCCTTTCACCACCGGCAGAACCGGAATGTTGGCAGCCTGGTAATCTTTAAAGCGGAAGATGGCAATCGCATAGGAGTGCGGCATCTGCCACAGGCTAAAGATAGCCAGTAAAATCAACGCGCCAGCATCAAACTGGTTGGTCACTGCGCAGTAGCCAATCACCGGCGGCGCAGCGCCAGAGAGACTACCAATCAGCGTGCCGTAGACAGAGTTACGCTTCATATAGAGGCTGTAAACGCCTACGTAAACCACGAAGCCCATCACCGCCAGCCACATGGCCAGCGGGTTAGCGCCGAAATACAGCAACGCAAAGCCAGCAATACCCAATGCGGTTGCATAAACCAGGCTTACTTT
The DNA here is from genome assembly GCF_031974595.1 of Pantoea sp. CTOTU46764. NCBI lineage: Bacteria > Pseudomonadati > Pseudomonadota > Gammaproteobacteria > Enterobacterales > Erwiniaceae > Pantoea > Pantoea sp. CTOTU46764. The sequence goes on from NZ_DALYOQ010000030.1 coordinate 34,384, forward strand.
CGCCGAGATCAGGCCTTTGACCAGAACACGGTTCCGCGTTCTCTCCATTTTGATGTCGATATCGCGGTCAATCACGTTGTTAAAAACACAACCTGATGCGACAACCAGCGATACGCCCACCAGCGAGGCGAGAAACAGGGTGTAATCAATGCTGCCTTTCGAAGCCAGCAGGAATCCACCGATCACAGAAATTAAATTGCCGAAAATAATTCCTGGTTTTGTTACTTGCAGGTATTGCTTAATCATTACGCGACTCTTTAGTGGGCCATCATGTTGTAGTTGAGGTTCCACATAATCCACAGTGAGCCTACAACAACAATCAAGATAATGAGTGCTGAGAAGACGATGGCCACCATGTTCCAGCCACCTTCTGATTTGCTGTCTAAGTGCAGGAAGTAGACCAGGTGAACCAGCACCTGAACTACCGCACACACCAGAACCACACCCAGAATAGTGCCGTGTGAAGCGCCGCCATCCATTACCATCCAGAACGGAATACCGGTCAGGATGATAGAGAGGACGAAGCCGATCATGTAAGACTTCACGCTACCGTGCGAAGCGCCATGTTCGTTAACAGAATGACTCATTACATGGCTCCCATCAGGTAGACAACGGTGAATACGCAGATCCAAACCACATCCAGGAAGTGCCAGAACAAGCTGAGGCACATGATACGGGTGCGGTTGGTTGCAGTCAGACCACGTTTAGAAATCTGGAACATCATCACTGCCATCCAGATCAGGCCAGAGGTCACGTGCAGACCGTGCGTGCCGACCAGCGTGAAGAACGCTGACAGGAAGCCGCTGCGATCGGGACCGAAGCCTTCTTTGATCAGGTGATGGAATTCATAGATTTCCATGCCGATAAAGCCAGCACCGAACAGGAAGGTCAACGCTAACCAGCTGATGACCGAACCTTTGTTCTGGTTGTTCATCGCAATCACTGCCATTCCATAAGTAATGGAGCTGAGCAGCAGCAGCGCGGTTTCGACCAGAACGAACGGCAGTTCGAAGATGTCTTTACCTGCCGGGCCACCGGCAGTGTTATTGACCATTACTGCATAGGTCGCAAACAGGGTTGCGAAGATAATGCAGTCACTCATCAGGTAGATCCAGAAGCCAAAGACTTTATTGGCTCCTGCATCGTGATGCCCATGCTCCGCATGGGCGTCGTGGTGGTGTTTTGCAGTTTCAGTTGACATTATTTCAGACCTGCTTTGCTGATTTCGTCAAAGTGCTTCTTCTCGATCTGCTCGACTTCAGCAACCGGCACGTAGTAATCCACGTCTTCATCGAAGCTCTTCACAATCCAGGTGACGATAGTACCCACGAAGGTGAGGCCAGCCAGCCACCAGATATGCCAGATCATGGCGAAACCGAAGACAGTCATCAGGGCCGCGATAACAACAGCTGCGCCACTGTTTTTCGGCATATGAATTTCTTCATATTTTTCTGGCTGCTTGTACGCTTCGCCTTTCTCTTTCATTTCCCAGAACGCATCGCGCTCGTGGATATGCGGGATAACAGCAAAGTTGTAGAACGGCGGCGGTGAAGAGGTTGCCCACTCCAGCGTACGTCCACCCCACGGGTCACCGGTCAGGTCACGGTTCTGATCGCGATCACGCACAGAAACGTAGAACTGGGTAATCTGGCACAGAATACCGCAAGCGATCAGCGCCGCACCGCCTGCTGCAACGACCAGCAGTGAGTGGAACTGAGGATCGATGTCCTGGCTGATACGACGCGTCATACCCATGAAGCCCAGCGCGTACAGCGGCATGAATGCCACGAAGAAGCCGATGATCCAGAACCAGAACGCGCGGATGCCCCATTTTTCATTCAGCGTGAAGCCGAATGCTTTCGGGAACCAGTAGGTCACGCCAGCCATACAACCGAACACCACACCACCGATAATCACGTTATGGAAGTGCGCGATCAGGAACAGGCTGTTGTGCAGAATGAAGTCCGCACCCGGAACCGCCAGCAGAACACCTGTCATACCACCAATCGAGAAGGTCACCAGGAAGCCGATGGTCCACAGCATCGCTGAGTGGAACTCAACGCGACCCTGATACATGGTGAACAGCCAGTTGAAGATTTTCACGCCGGTCGGGATAGCGATGATCATCGTCATGATACCGAAGAAGGCGTTTACGTTCGCGCCCGCACCCATGGTGAAGAAGTGGTGCAGCCAAACGATGAACGACAAGACGGTAATCGCGATGGTCGCCCACACCAGAGAGGTGTAACCGAACAGACGCTTTTTAGAGAAGGTAGCCGTGACTTCAGCAAAGACACCAAACACCGGCAGAACCAGGATGTACACTTCCGGGTGACCCCAGACCCAAATCAGGTTGACGTACATCATCATGTTACCGCCCATTTCATTGGTGAAGAAATGGAAGCCAAGGTAACGGTCAAGCGTCAACAGTGCCAGCGTAACGGTCAGTACCGGGAACGCAGCGATGATCAGGACGTTAGTACACAGTGATGCCCAGGTGAACACCGGCATTTTGAACAGGTCCATGCCCGGTGCACGCATCTTCAGAATGGTAACGAAGAAGTTAATACCGGTCAGTGTCGTACCGATACCGGACAGCTGGAGACTCCAGATCCAGTAATCGACCCCGACGCCAGGACTGTACTCCGCACCCGAAAGTGGCGGATAAGCCAACCAGCCGGTCTGTGCAAACTCGCCCACACCCAGAGAGATGTTCACCAGGATCACACCGATCGCGGTAAACCAGAAGCTCAGGTTGTTCAGGAACGGGAAGGCAACGTCACGTGCACCGATTTGCAGCGGTACCGCGATGTTCATCAGACCTACCACGAATGGCATCGCCACGAAGAAGATCATGATCACGCCGTGAGCGGTGAAGATCTGGTCGTAGTGGTGCGGCGGCAGGAAGCCGGCGTTGTCCCCGAAGGCGAT
>NZ_DALYOQ010000030.1:37324-47691 GCF_031974595.1 Pantoea sp. CTOTU46764
GGTGTGGCGGGAGTATGCCGGCTTCCCCAGCGGAAGCCATCACTTGTTGGGTACGCATCATTACCGCATCGGCAAAGCCGCGCAGCAACATGACGAACGCCATGATGATGTACATGATACCCAGTTTTTTGTGGTCGATGGAGGTGAACCATTCTGACCACAGGTACTGCCACTTACCAAAATAGGTAATCGCAGCAACCAGTGCCAGACCACCTAAGATGATAGCGGCGACCGTAACCACGATAATGGGTTCGTGGTATGGCACTGCATCAAGTGTTAATTTTCCGAACATCGTATTATTCCTCGGCTCCCGCGGAAGCGGCGTGACTCATGTCCATGCCTTTATGTTCTGGCATGTCCATCTTCCCGTGGCTCATCATGAACTTATCAATCACTTGCTTGAACAGTTCTGGATTTGCCGTTGAGAAATATTCCACCGGGTGATTTTCGCTAGGCGTAGCCAATTTCTCGAAATCATCCATGGTGTTCAGCGCGTTAGGTGCCGCTTTAACTTTGGCAACCCACTGCTGGAATTCCGCATCGTCTTTAGTTGCAATGGCTTTGAACTTCATGCCAGAGAAACCACGACCACTGAAGTTCGCAGAGATACCGTCAAATGTTCCTGGCTCGTTGGCGATCAGATGCAGTTTGGTCTGCATACCGGCCATCGCATAAATCTGGCTGCCGAGAGTAGGAATAAAGAAGGAGTTCATCACGGAGTTGGAGGTGATCTTGAAGTTCACTGGAGTGTTTGCCGGGAAGGCAATCTGGTTGACGGTTGCAATACCCTGTTCCGGGTAAATGAACAGCCATTTCCAGTCCAGTGCCACTACGTCGATCTCAACCGGTTTAACGTCAGAAACCAGCGGTTTGCTCGGCTCCAGCGCGTGGGTTGATTTCCAGGTCAAAACGCCGAGGAAGATAATGATCAGGATCGGAATGGTCCAGACCACGGCTTCCACTTTGTTCGAGTGTGACCAGTTAGGGCTATAAGTTGCGTTAGTATTGGTTGCCCGATATTTCCAGGCAAAGAATACTGCCATGAAGACTGCCGGGATAACTACGATCATCATCAAGCCGAAAGCTGTCAGAATCAACGAACGTTGCTCCAGTGCAATCTGTCCTTTGGGATTTAACAACGCACTATCGCAGCCACTGAGTAATACAGCGCCTGCAATTAATGACAAAATCCCCAAACTTTTATTGTATTTACTGAGTCTCATTTAACGACCTCAATGACAAAGGGCTCTATTGTCGTTTAAGTGTGCGCGCATTTTACGGGAAGGTTTATGCAGTGTAAACCAGCTTAAGGATGTGTCAGAAGGCTGTTGACACCTTTTGCTAAGGGTGTCACAGATGTTACGCAGGGTGACAAATTATTAACTGCGACAAGCAGTTGGCATCAATATAACAAAAACCAATGGTAGAAACCGCAGAAAAATCAGGGAAAGTATAAACCGTACTCTTAATACTCATTTATTTAACATTTCTGCATCATTTTGGCGATGACTTTTATACAAAGTAATTGCGCACCGGATTTAAATATTCGCTCGCAGTTGTTAATTTAATGTTTCTAATTCGCTTTAAAAAAAATGCTATTGGGAAAATGAGCAACTGATATTTTTAGCCCATTATTTCGTTATGAAAATTGGCTTACTCAACCCAGATTTTCCCGCGCCGCTTTTTTTAATGCCAAACTATCTAAAATAACCCCGAGTGCGACCGCCAACAGCGCAAATGCCATGCCGGCTTCGAACAGTGGCGTAAGTAGCGCATCAATCTGCACAACGCCGCTGGCGTTAAGGGCTAAGGCCAGCAACCACAAGGCCAGCAAGCCGCAGCCGATGCGAAACAGACGCACCGTCCAGCGGTAACCTTGCGGCCACAAGCTGCGCATCACAAACTCCCCGCTCTGCTGCATGCTGTGCAAGGTACCGCGACACAGCCACAACAGCAGCAATCCCGGCACGCCAGCAAACACGGTGAAGGCATAGAAGGTCGGCCAGCCCCACAGTTCAACCAGCCAACCGGCAGCGGGACCGACGTAAACACGGCCCACGGCGGAGAGGGCAGAAAGCAGTGCGAACTGCGTAGCTGAGAAGGATTTGTTGCACAGCGTCATCAACAACGCGACAAAAGCCGCAGTGCCCATGCCGCCGCACAGATTTTCAATAAACACCGCGCTCGCCATGCTCCACAAGTGCGGTGGCGTCACCGCCAGCAACCAGTAAGCAAAGTTCGACACCGCTTGCAGTACGCCGAATATCATCAGGGCGCGGAACAAACTCAGGCGCTGCATCAGTACGCCGCCGTACAGCGCGCCGATGATGGTGGCCAGCAGGCCAAGCGTTTTATTCACCAGACCGACATCGCCAGCGCTAAAACCGACGCCGCGAATCAGGAACGTGGTGGTGAGCGAGGCGGCAAACGCATCGCCGAGCTTATAAAGGACAATCAGCGTGATCAGCAGCCAGGCGTTATTACGCTGGAAAAAGTCTTTTAGCGGGAATGTCACGGCCTGGCGAAGCGAATGCGATTCGCGCGCCGGCATCTCCGGCTCTTTCGCCAGCAAGGTGGCGATAAGGCCCGGCACCATCAGCAGCGCCATCAGCCAGTAAGTGGCTTGCCAGCCGAGATAGCGATCCGCTAACCACAGCGCCAGCCCACCCGAAATCAACATCGCCAGACGATAACCCAGTACGGTGATCGCCGCGCCGCTGCCGCGCTCCTCCGGCGGCAGCACATCGGTTTTCCAGGCATCAAACACGATATCCTGTGAAGCCGAACAGAAGGCAACCAGCACCGCCAGCGCGGCCAGCAGCGTTAAGTCACGCGAAGGCTGCATAAAGCCCATGGCGATAATGCCGCCAATCAGCGCCAGCTGCGTGACCAGCAGCCAGCCGCGACGGCGACCAAGAAACGGTGGCGTATAGCGATCCATCATCGGCGACCACAGGAACTTAAACACGTAAGCCTGGCCGACAAGGGAGAAGAAACCGATGGTTTTCAGGTCAACATTCTCTACCGTCATCCACGCCTGTAACGTCCCGGCAGTTAACGCCAGCGGTAAGCCTGAGGCAAAACCCAGCAGCAGCAATACCGCCGCATTACGTTGGGTAAAAATACGCAGATAGTGAGATGTCATAGCCAACCTGAAATGAAGCCCGGCGAGGCGTCGCCGGGCAAATGACTGCGGAAATTAGCGGGCGTTCTGCTTGATGAAGTTGTGAACGCTGGTGTCCTGCGCCATATCAGCAATCACGTCACTCAGCGTTGAATTAACCGCGTTGGTGATCTTCGCGTTGGTGGCGGTAAACGCGCCTTCTACGCTGTAAGTCTGGCGATAGTTTTTCACCTGCTTGTTACCGTTTTTCGCGGTGGCGATGATGGAGATATCCGCCTTGGTGGTAATGCTGTAGCGCACGTTGCCTTGGGTCACATCCGCATACAGACCATTCACCACGATCTGCAGATCAACGGCACCGCTTGGGCCGATCATGTAGCCGCGTGACGTCATCTGCTTCTCTAACACTTCCTGCAGCAGGAAACGCAGGTCGCGTGATGGTGTCAGCGTGATCAACTGACCATCGCGGTTTACTTTGGCCAGCGCCTGATCGGAACGTTGATCGGCACCGTTAACGCTGATGGTGACGCCCATCAGGCTTGGATCTTGCTGCGGTAATTGAATCTTCGGTTGAATATCCAATGTGGTGTTGTTGCTGGCACAGCCGGCCAAAATAAAAGCAGCCAGCAGAGGGAATAACAGTTTTTTCAACATACTCATTCTCGTTAGCATATGGGTTGGTTTGCAAAACTGCGGCCATCATAGCATTGCGCAGCGGTGAAAAAAGCCCCGGGCCAATGGAAATTGATTGTAAAGGCTTTTTTCGGACAGGATGAAACGCCGGCCAGTTGACCTGAGAGATAAGCGAGTTACTATGCGCAGCGCTGGCGGATTTATTTACGGTCAAGCTGCGGAAGCGGTAAAAAACCTACTAATATTTAAACAGATGGGCACAGCGCTCGCCGGAAAGGAGTGTTAATCATGATTCGCGAACAAATAGAAGAAAAGTTGCGTAACGCTTTCGAACCTGCACATCTTGAAGTGCATGATGAAAGCTACCGTCATAACGTGCCCGCCGGTTCTGAAAGTCACTTTAAAGTGGTGATTGTCAGCGATCGATTTACCGGTCAGCGCTTTCTGCAACGTCATCGCGCTATTTATGGCGAACTGGCAACCGAATTGGCGGGCAGCGTACACGCGCTGGCACTGCATACTTACACACAAAAAGAGTGGGATGGATTGCAGGATACGGTTTTGGCTTCACCGAATTGTCGCGGTGCTGGCACGCTTGCCTGAATTCCCTTCTTTCACATCTCCAAAAACGGCCTGCGGGCCGTTTTCTTTTTATTTATTACACTCAAACGCGATCTACGGCGCAAAAAAGCAGCAAGACCGCTAAAAAGTGGTGAGTTTGCAGCCTCGACTCATTCCAGCGATGCCGCTATAATGCTGCGTCTATTTTTCCGGAATGTCTTCGGGACGCTTCTGGTGACAGGGATTAGGTTCTGCCTGCAGAGGCCGTCCCGGTTGTTGGATACGGCGCATTTTATGTGTGGAGTCTGAAGTTGACCGAGCACGTGATTTTTTGAGGTAACAAGATGACAGTTTCAGTAGAAACCACTCAGGGTCTGGGCCGTCGCATTTCGATTACTGTTGCAGCTGACAGCATCGAAAGCGCAGTAAAGAAAGAACTGGTGGAAGTGGCTAAGAAAGTCCGTATCGACGGTTTCCGTAAAGGCAAAGTGCCGGCACACATCATTTCTCAGCGCTACGGTGCTTCTGTTCGCCAGGACGTGCTGGGCGAGCTGATGACGCGCAACTTCGTTGACGCCATCATCAAAGAGAAAATCAATCCGGCTGGCGCACCAAACTATGTGCCGGGCGAATATAAAGAAGGCGAAGACTTCACCTACGCGGTTGAGTTCGAAGTGTATCCAGAAGTTGAACTGAAAGGCCTGGACGCAATCGAAGTCGAGAAGCCAGTGGTAGAAGTGACTGACGCTGACGTTGATACCATGCTGGAAACCCTGCAGAAGCAGCAGGCGACCTGGAAAGAGAGCGATGCAGCTGCGACAGCTGAAGATCGCGCGACCATCGACTTCAGCGGTTCTGTTGACGGCGAAGAGTTTGAAGGCGGCAAAGCCTCTGACTTCGTGCTGGCAATGGGCCAGGGTCGTATGATCCCAGGCTTCGAAGAGGGCGTTGTTGGCCATAAAGCCGGCGAAACCTTCACTATCGACGTGAAATTCCCGGACGATTACCACGCAGAAAACCTGAAAGGGAAAGATGCGAAGTTCGAAATCGTGCTGAAGAAAGTTGAAACCCGCGAACTGCCAGAGCTGACTGAAGAGTTCATCAAGCGCTTTGGCGTGGAAGATGGTTCAGTTGCCGGTCTGCGTGCAGAAGTGCGTAAGAACATGGACCGCGAGCTGAAAGGTGCTATCCGTAACCGCGTGAAGACGCAGGCAATCGACGGTCTGGTTAACGCCAACGACATCGACGTTCCGGTTGCACTGATCGACAGCGAAATCGACGTTCTGCGTCGTCAGGCTGCACAGCGTTTTGGTGGTAACGAGAAGCAAGCGCTGGAACTGCCACGTGAACTGTTCGAAGAGCAGGCTAAACGTCGCGTAGTGGTTGGTCTGCTGTTGGGCGAAGTGATTCGCATCAACGAACTGCAGGCTGATGAAGATCGCGTTAAGACGCTGATCGAAGAGATGGCTTCTGCGTACGAAGATCCGCAGGAAGTGATCGAGTTCTACAGCAAGAACAGCGAGCTGATGAATAACATGCGCAACGTGGCTCTGGAAGAGCAAGCGGTTGAAGCGGTACTGGCGAAAGCGAAAGTGACCGATAAAGCCACTAACTTCCAGGAACTGATGAACCAGACCTCTGCGGCCTGATTCATTCGTTAACCGTTAGTGCTAAGCCCGTGACTGAAAAGTCGCGGGCTTTTTCGTTTCTGGCGCTAAGTACACGGATTTGTCCTCTATTTGCTTAATTAATCGGCAAATTATCCGCTAAGCTCTTTTTCCGTGTTAGCGAATGGGCAAAAGGTTGTTATGCTTGAAACAACTGGGCAGCATCCCCAGATACAGGGAGAATGCATGAAAACAGTGAGACTGACTGATTAACCGGGTTGTTATTTCGGTTTGAGGCCGTGACACGTAGCGTTTGCGCCTCGGCTTACGTAAAATCGGTACAGAATGTTGCCAATGAAATTTATCAGGAGACGGTAATGTCATACAGTGGCGATCGTGAATTTACTGCACCGCACATGGCGCTGGTGCCAATGGTGGTCGAACAAACCTCGCGCGGCGAGCGTTCTTACGACATCTACTCTCGCCTGCTCAAAGAGCGTGTGATCTTCCTGACCGGTCAGGTTGAAGATCATATGGCTAACCTGATCGTGGCGCAGATGCTGTTTCTGGAAGCTGAGAATCCTGAAAAAGACATTTACCTCTACATTAACTCGCCAGGCGGCGTGATTACTGCTGGGATGTCGATTTATGACACAATGAAGTTTATTAAGCCCGATGTCAGCACCATCTGTATGGGTCAGGCTTGTTCAATGGGTGCGTTCCTGCTGACCGCAGGCACCAAAGGCAAACGCTTCTGCTTGCCTAATTCACGTGTGATGATTCATCAGCCATTGGGCGGCTATCAGGGCCAGGCGACGGATATCGAAATCCATGCGCGTGAAATTCTGAAAGTGAAGCAGCGCATGAATGAGTTAATGGCTGAGCACACGGGCAAATCGCTGGAAGAGATTGAACGCGACACCGAGCGCGATCGTTTCCTCTCTGCGAGCGAAGCGGTTGAGTATGGCTTGGTCGACTCAATCCTGACGCATCGCCAATAAGACACATCTGCTTGCCCCTTACGCTATAGTTAACGGGGAGCAGGCAGATGGGTTGAATGCATATCGGCCGTTGATGTACGGCCAGCGCCGTACAACAAATTTGGTCTGAGAAAGAAAAGAGGTTAGCTGATGACAGATAAGCGCAAAGACGGTTCAGGTAAGTTGCTGTACTGCTCTTTCTGCGGCAAAAGCCAGCATGAAGTCCGTAAGCTAATTGCCGGGCCGTCAGTGTACATTTGCGATGAGTGCGTTGATCTTTGCAACGACATTATTCGTGAAGAGATTAAGGAAGTTGCGCCGCATCGCGAGCGTAGCTCACTGCCGACGCCGCATGAAATCCGCCATCACCTTGATGATTATGTTATTGGTCAGGAAAGGGCGAAGAAAGTGTTGGCAGTAGCGGTATATAACCACTACAAACGCTTGCGTAATGGCGATACCAGCAACGGCATTGAACTGGGCAAAAGTAACATTTTGCTGATCGGTCCAACCGGTAGCGGTAAAACACTGTTGGCGGAAACGCTGGCGCGCTTGCTGGATGTGCCCTTCACCATGGCGGATGCCACCACGCTGACCGAAGCAGGTTACGTGGGTGAAGACGTTGAAAACATCATCCAGAAGCTGCTGCAGAAGTGTGATTACGACGTGCAGAAAGCGCAGCGCGGCATTGTCTACATCGATGAAATCGACAAGATTTCTCGCAAGTCTGACAACCCGTCGATCACCCGTGACGTCTCGGGCGAAGGCGTACAGCAAGCGCTGTTGAAACTGATTGAAGGCACCGTGGCTGCCGTACCGCCGCAGGGCGGACGCAAACATCCACAGCAGGAGTTCTTGCAGGTTGATACCTCCAAGATTCTGTTTATCTGTGGTGGCGCATTCGCCGGTCTCGATAAGGTGATTTCCCAGCGTGTTGAAACCGGATCCGGCATCGGCTTCGGCGCAACCGTGAAGGGCAAATCCCAGAAGGCGAGTGAAGGCGAATTGCTGTCGCAGGTTGAGCCAGAAGATCTGATCAAGTTTGGCCTGATTCCTGAGTTCATTGGTCGTCTGCCAGTTGTGGCAACGCTGAGCGAACTGAGTGAAGAAGCGCTGATTCAGATCCTGCGTGAGCCGAAGAACGCACTGACCAAACAGTATCAGGCGCTGTTCAATCTGGAAGGTGTGGAGCTGGAATTCCGTGACGAAGCCTTAACGGCGATCGCTAAAAAAGCGATGTCACGTAAAACCGGTGCACGTGGTCTGCGTTCTATCGTTGAAGGTGCGTTACTTGAAACCATGTACGACCTGCCTTCAATGGATGACGTTGAAAAAGTAGTGATTGATGAGTCAGTGATTGAAGGTCAATCTGAGCCGATGTTGATTTATGGAAAGCATGAAGCCCAGGCTTCTGGTGAATAAATAAACAATCGCACCACGTTGTTATCTTAAAAAAGGGGAAAAATCTTTCCCCTTTTGTTTTTCTCTCGCCAGTGACATTGAATGTCGTACAAGCATCCCCATATACTCAATATCCTGTGGGTTTAACTGCAAAACCTCTATTGCGCGGTACCCATCACCTGGCGGACATTAAACTAAGAGAGAGCTCTATGAATCCTGAGCGTTCTGAACGCATTGAAATCCCCGTGTTGCCGTTGCGCGACGTGGTGGTTTATCCGCACATGGTAATTCCGTTGTTTGTTGGTCGGGAAAAATCGATTCGGTGCCTCGAAGCCGCAATGGATCATGATAAAAAGATCATGCTGGTTGCACAGAAAGAGGCTTCAACGGATGAACCTGGCATTAACGATCTCTTCTCAGTAGGGACCGTCGCTTCTGTATTGCAGATGCTGAAACTTCCAGACGGCACGGTAAAAGTGCTGGTTGAAGGTTTACAACGCGCGCACATCACCACGCTGGCTGATAATGGCGACCATTTCGTTGCCCAGGCCGAATACCTTGTCTCGCCAGAAATTGAAGAGCGCGAGCAGGAAGTGCTGGTACGCACGGCCATCAACCAGTTTGAAGGCTACATCAAGCTCAATAAAAAAATCCCACCTGAGGTCTTAACCTCCCTCAACAGCATCGACGATGCGGCCCGCCTGGCCGATACCGTCGCAGCGCATATGCCGCTGAAACTGGCTGATAAACAGTCCGTGCTGGAGATGTCCGACGTCAACGAACGTCTGGAATATCTGATGGCGATGATGGAATCAGAAATCGATCTGCTGCAGGTTGAGAAGCGTATTCGCAACCGCGTTAAAAAGCAGATGGAGAAAAGCCAGCGTGAGTACTATCTGAATGAGCAAATGAAAGCCATTCAGAAAGAGCTGGGCGAAATGGATGACGCGCCGGATGAGTACGAGGCGCTGAAACGTAAGATTGAAGCGGCCAAAATGCCGACCGAAGCGCGTGAAAAAGCCGAAGCTGAGCTGCAGAAGTTGAAGATGATGTCGCCGATGTCTGCAGAAGCGACTGTGGTGCGTGGCTACATCGACTGGATGGTTCAGGTTCCGTGGGTGGCGCGCAGCAAGGTGAAAAAAGACCTGCGTAAAGCGCAGGAAACGTTGGATATCGACCATTACGGTCTGGAACGCGTCAAAGACCGCATCCTTGAGTATCTTGCGGTGCAGAGTCGCGTCAGCAAAATTAAAGGCCCAATTCTGTGCCTTGTTGGACCGCCAGGCGTGGGTAAAACCTCGCTGGGACAGTCGATTGCTAAAGCTACCGGACGTAAATACGTGCGTATGGCGCTGGGTGGCGTGCGTGATGAAGCGGAAATCCGCGGACACCGTCGTACCTACATCGGTTCTATGCCAGGCAAGCTGATCCAGAAAATGGCAAAAGTGGGCGTTAAAAACCCGCTGTTCCTGCTGGATGAGATCGACAAAATGTCTTCTGACATGCGTGGCGATCCGGCTTCAGCGCTGCTTGAGGTGCTGGATCCTGAGCAGAACATTGCGTTTAACGATCACTATCTGGAAGTGGATTACGATCTCTCTGACGTTATGTTTGTGGCGACCTCAAACTCCATGAACATCCCGGCACCGTTGCTCGACCGTATGGAAGTAATTCGTCTCTCCGGTTATACCGAAGATGAAAAGCTAAACATCGCGAAGCAACATTTGCTGCCGAAGCAGATTGAACGTAATGCGCTGAAAGAGAAAGAGATCACCGTCGACGACAGCGCGATTGTTGGTATCATCCGCTACTACACCCGTGAAGCGGGCGTGCGTAGTCTGGAACGCGAACTTTCCAAGCTGTGCCGTAAAGCAGTGAAAGCGCTGCTAATGGATAAGTCGAAAAAGCACATCGTAATTAATGGCGACAACCTCAAGGATTTCCTTGGCGTGCAGCGCTTTGATTATGGTCGCGCAGAGAGCGAAAGCCGTGTGGGTCAGGTGACTGGTCTGGCGTGGACGGAAGTGGGCGGCGATCTGCTGACCATCGAAACCGCCTGCG
>NZ_DALYOQ010000031.1:0-18140 GCF_031974595.1 Pantoea sp. CTOTU46764
CCTGAGACCTCTGCCTCCGGAGGGCAGCGCTCTATCCAGCTGAGCTACGGGCGCGTAGCGCCGTTGCGGATGGGCATACTACGGGCTTGACCTCATGCTGTCCAGCCCTTTTTTAGAAAAAAACCGCGTTTGATTACGCTTTGTGCATTCCATCGATAATTACAGCAGTTTGAGGTGCTTACCCTCGTATTTCTGCTGAAAAAACCAGCAATTTCAGAGATCGCCGCGCCAATGGTAGCGCAAATATTTCAGCAGCTTTAATTGGCGACGCAGACGCGAAGGCTGACGAATGAGACGATAGAGCCATTCCAGTCCGGATTTTTGCCACCAAACCGGCGCGCGCTTAACGTGCCCGGTAAAAACATCATAAGTGCCACCAACGCCCATATAGAGCGCATGCGGCCAATGTGCGCGGCAATCACGCATCAATAGCTCCTGGCGCGGCGAACCTTGTGCCACCGTGACAATCTGCGCACCGCTTGCCGCAATGCGTGCAAACAGCGCGTCGCGCGCTTCAGGCACAAAGTAACCATCCTGGCTGCCAACGATATTCACATTCCACTGCTGGCGCAGCTTGTCGCAGGTTTCCTGCAGCACCGCCTGACGTCCACCAATCAGAAACACCGGAATGCCGCTGCGTCCCGCGCTCTCCATCAGCGCTTCCCAGAGATCCGCGCCCGCGATGCGGTTCACCTGCAGCTGGGGATACTTCTTACGCAGCGAACGGACGATGCTGATGCCATCTGGATATTTGAATTCGGCCTCAGCAATCAGTGCGCGCAGCTGCGCATCTTCTTCCAGCGTCAGCATTTTCTCGGCATTCATCGCCACCAGCGTGCCGCAGCGCGGCTTGCCCTCGGGCAGCAGAAAGCGCAGAAAGCTTGCCATATCTTTGAAGGCGTGAAGATCGACTCCGCGCAGGCTATAGCGCGGCTTATCGGTTTCCATGGTATGAATTTCCCGTTGTGCCCAGAGGTTAAGAAGGGCTGTGTAAAACCGGCTCGCTGCGCGGACGAATTAATCCCGCGCGCGCCAACAGCCAGTAAAGCAATTTAGCCGCCCACATGCAGGCCGCAAAAATCAAACAAAAGAACACCACGCGCGAGCCGAAAGCATCCAGCCCTTCACGTGCCAGCACGATCATATTAAATACCGCGCCGAAGCAGAAGCTCTGCAAAATCGCCCCGCTGTAACGGTTGCTGGTATCACGGCCATACAGATAAAGGTTATCGAATCCTTTCATTAGCAGGCCTACAGCCACCGCACCGATTGGGATAAACCACACGCCGCCCATCACCACCAGCGAACCCAACAGCGTCGGCGAGATCGCCAACCCGGAATGGTTGTTTAGCACTTCCCAGGTAAAGTAGTTGGCGCTGTTGAGAATGGCTGCTGGACGTCCCGGCCACATCCAGCTGGGAATGAACACGTAGAAATCACGCCAAATCGGTGCCAGGCCCTGAAAATCGATCTTGTCGTAGTTCTGCAGTAACAGCGCCAGATTTTCCCACGGCGAGAAGGTATCGCGCGTCAGATAAAGGAAGGTGTAAAACGCCTCATCGCCGACCACGTCGAGGTTATAGCGACGCAGCGCCAGCCAGAACATGCCGCCGATTGCCATCACACCGGCGCCGACCAGCATCCACAGCGTGATCCAGCCGCGCGTAATACCAATGAACAGGAACAGCGCGAAAGCGATGATGATATTGGCGCGCGTGCCGCCCACCAACGCGTAAGTCAGCAAGCCAAATGCCACCGACACCAGTAAAAACCACAGCCACTGACGTTGGGTTGGCTTGAGGAAGTAGCGAATCAGCATTGCCGGAATAAAGAAGTAGAAGAAGCGTTTGAGCGCCACGCCGGACACTTCGCTGGAGAAAATCTGGTTGTAAGCCGAAAGTCGGAACAACAGCAGGCCGTTGTGCATAAAGAACACCGTCACGGTGCCAATCGCCACCAGCGCCAGCAGCAAACAGGTCAGATTGGTTTCAACCCGATTCATCTGCAGCCAGGGCTTACGCGCAGGCGCATGGGCCGGGCGCAGTCGCACCTTGTAGCTGACGTAATAGATGGCATAAAAGCTGGTAGCGGCCAGCAGCGCCTGCAGCAGATATTCCGGCGGCACCACCGCCACGTTAAAGCGGAACACCAGCACGCTGGTCAGCGGGAAGCCGAAATAGAAGGTCAGCAAAAAGAGAATGGTGAAGAACAGGTGGAAGTTGAAACGCACCCGCTTAAATTCCCGCCAGGTTAGGGTCAGAATGAAACCCAGCGAAAACAGATAAACCACCAGCAGACCACTAAACTGCATCAGGCTCATGTTCTCTCCCTTTCACTCAGGGTAAGCGCGTCGCGCCAGCCTGCCAGATAGCCAGGGGCAAAAAAGGCAATCGATGCGTGATCACATTGCGCTAATTGCCGTTGCGCTTCGGCCACGCTGGCCGCATCCAGCGCATCTTCGCTAAACAGCACCGGCAAGCCTTGCTCGCTGAGATCGCGCCAGAACGGATTTTTGCGGTTCAGCACAAACGGAATATTGGCCTGAATCAGCAGGCATAGCGTACCAATGCCTTGCTGGCGCTCGAACATAAAATAGCCGAGCTGGCAGCGGCTAAGCAATGTCAGATAGGCATCAAAGTCGATCTTGTCGCGCAGCAACGTCACCTGCCCCGCCGGGAACAGGCGCTGCGCGGCAGCGCCAATCTCTTCGATGTAAGCATGATTATTTTGCGGATAACCGAGCGGCACGACGATTTTTACCTGTTCGCCAAACTGCGTGCGGATCGCCTCCAATCCGGCAATGTGGCGATTACTGCGATCGCCGGAGTTACCGAGCAGGATAGTGAAATCAGGATTTTCCACCTGCGCGGGCGGCGCCACATCCGGCATGCGCGTCGGGAAGTAGAGCAGCGAAGCGGGAACGCGCGGATGGCGCTGCTGGAAATGGTACAAATCACCGCGCGTCGCAAACACGCGCGCCACGCGCCCCTGCGCCATTCTGCGCAGCAGATAAAACAGTTGATACTTGAGGCCGTGCCCTTCTTCATAGAGATCCGCGCCCCATACGTGCCAGAACGCCTGCTGACGACGCAGTTTGCCGCTCAGTAAGGCTAACCAAATGCTGGGATTAAACTGGCCGTGAAAGAAGAAACGCTGCGAGCGATCGGCGGCACGCGCTATCACCGCTTGCGCCAGCGCACGCTTGCTGGCAAAGGTTTCAATCTGCAATGAGCTATACGCTTGCAGCGTCTCGGGCGCGCTGGAAACCACCATAAATTGACGTGGTGCATCGCCTGGTAGCTCGGCGCTCATCACGTCATTAAAGAAGCGCAGCACCGTATGATTGTGATGCGGGATATCCGATCCCAATACGTGAAAAGTCGTCATTTTTTCCGGCAATAAATCATGAAGGCGCCACAACACAGGGCGAAATAGAGAACGTAAGTTGCCATGTAAGCCTGCGCGGCTCCGGCAGTTCCGTGCAGCGGAATCAACCAATGAGAAAAGCCGGTCAGCAGGGCAAACTGGCTGATTTCAGTCAGAATATAGAAGCGCAGCGACGCTTTGGCGATCACCAGATATCCGAAAACATAGGCGCCGACTTTAAACACATCTCCGCACAACTGCCAGACAAAAAGGTCACGCATCGGGCTGAACTGTGGCGAAAACAGCAGCCAGATAGCGACATCGCGTAGCAGCCATACACAGAAACTGGCCGCCGCGACGGCAGGTAATACAAAGCGCAGTGCACGCCCAATCTCACGCGCGATTTGCGGCTTCTGCTCCAGCCGCGCCAGCGTGGGCAGCAGCCAGACGCTGAAAGTGGCGGTGATAAATTGCAGATAAGCATCGGAAATGCTGGTCACGCCCTGCCATAAACCCACCTGCGACCAGCCTTGTTGCTCAGCCAGCAGATTTCGCATCATCACCCACGCCACCGGCAAGGTGAACGAGGTGATCAGCGCCATCAGCGTAAACTTCGCCAGATTGCGCGCCAGTTCGGGATGCCAGGTTGGCATCAGCCAGCTCAGCGGCAAGCGATCGCGATGGCGACGCAGCATCAGCAATGCTGGAAACACCAGTAGCGCCGGTACCAGCGCCAATCCCACTAACGCACCGGCATAGCCGCTCAGCCACCAGCACAGCACATAACCCAGCACGCCCACTACACTTCCAGCAATCAGCGCCAGCGCGTTACCGCGCGCATCGCGAAAACCTTTCAGCAACGCTAGCGCCAGGTTGGCCCAGGCAATACCGAGTTGCAGAAAGGCGACAATGCGCACCACGTTGGCATATTCAGCATGACCAAACAGCGCCGTGCTGATCGGCGACGCCGCCAGCAAAAACAGCAGCGCCAGCAGCGTTGAAAAGCCGAGCACAATAGCCGAAGCCGTGCCGGTGACCGCGCGTAACTGCTGCGGCTGTTGCTGATGTTGCGCGACTAGCGTAGTGACGCCGTTAAAGATGCCCGCGCCCGCCAGCACGCCGAGTACGGTAATTAACTGGCGGAAGTTACCGGCTTGCCCGATCCCTTCCGGCCCGAAACTCACCGCCAGCAGTTTCACTACCAGCAGGCCAGCAACGATTTTTACCAGCGTCGAAGCGGCGGTCCAGACTGAAGCTTTTGCTAATGACATCAGGCAAAGAAACTCAGCAGCGAACTGATCACCGTACGCTGATTGTTATCCGATAAGTTGTAGAACAGCGGCAGGCGCAGCAGGCGCTCGCTTTCACGCGTGGTAAAGGCATCATCACCGTGGAAGCGGCCAAAACGTTCACCCGCTGGCGACGAATGCAGCGGGATGTAGTGGAACACCGTGAGGATTTCCGCCTCTTTCATCCAGTTGATCAGCGCCTGACGATCGTCGCTGTCGCGCAGCTTGATGTAGAACATGTGCGCATTGTGGCGGCAATTTTTTGGCACTACCGGCAACTCAATACGGCCCGCAGCTGCCAGCGGCTGGAGCGCATCGTAGTAGCGCTGCCATAAACGCAAACGTTGCTGATTAATCTGCTCCGCCGCTTCCAGCTGCGCCCACAAATAGGCTGCTTGCAGATCCGCCATCAAATAGCTGGAGCCGATATCGCGCCAGGTATATTTATCCACCTGACCACGGAAAAACTGGCTGCGATTAGTGCCTTTTTCACGAATGATCTCGGCCCGATCCACCAGCTTCGCGTCATTAATCAGCGTTGCGCCGCCTTCACCGCCCGCTGTGTAGTTTTTGGTTTCGTGGAAGCTAAAGCAGCCAATATGACCAATGGTGCCCAGCGCGCGTCCTTTGTACTGCGACATCACGCCCTGCGCGGCATCCTCGATCACATAGAGTTTATGCTTCGCCGCCAGCGCCATGATGCTGTCCATCTCGCAGGCCACGCCCGCGTAATGTACTGGCACGATGGCGCGGGTTTTCGGCGTGATCGCCGCTTCAATCAGCGTTTCGTCGATATTCAACGTATCGGGACGCACGTCGACAAACACGATGGTCGCGCCGCGCAGCACAAAGGCGTTGGCGGTGGAGACGAAGGTATAGCTCGGCATGATCACTTCATCGCCGGGCTGCAGATCGATCAGCAGCGCCGCCATCTCCAGCGACGCAGTGCAGGATGGCGTCAGCAGCACTTTTTTGCTGCCGAAATGTTGTTCCATCCACTGCTGGCAGCGGCGAGTAAAGCCGCCATCGCCGCACAGCTTGCCGCTGGCCATCGCCGACTGCATATATTCAACTTCGCTGCCGACAATCGGCGGCGCATTAAATGGGATCATGAGGCTTTCCTGTAGAACCAGTAAGCGGTGCTTTCCAGCCGCGCACCGCTGCGTAAATAGAGGCGCATCGCCGTGAGATTGCTGAGCTGGGTCGCCACGCGCAGATACGTTAGCTGACGCACGCGGCCCCAGTCGGCGGCAGCGAGCAGCAGGCGCTGGCCGACGCCGCAGCCTTGTGCGGCTGGCAATACCGCCAGCAGACCGATGCGCATTTCGCCGTCAGTTTCGCGCATCGAGACAAATCCTTGCAGCGCACCCTGCTCATCGCAGGCCACCAAACATTGATTATCGAAGGTGCCGCGCACGGCATTTTCAATCCACTGCGCGTAAAAACGTCCGCTTTCTGCCGCCGCAAACCACGGCGCGCGGAAACGACTCTGGCTAAACGCCTGCGCAGCCGCTTCACGCAGTGCCGGGATTTGTGCTTCCCGCGCAATGCGCACGCCAACTTGCCGCTCAGTATGTTTGATACTGAGGGAGAGATCGGCTTCGCCTTCGACCAACTGAAAACCGTGCTGGCTCAGTGCATCAATGGCATCAACACGTTCAGCGGGCACCTTCACTTGCCACAGCGCATACGGCTGCTGAAGCGCCTCGGCCAGCGGCAGATCGCCATCCAGCGACAAGCGCGCGCTGTTCTGACCGAAGAAGTCATTTTCCCACGTGAGGGGATCAATATTGACGCGGACGGGCATTGTGAACATCCAGCAGATACTGGCCGTAGCCGGTTTTGGTTAGCGCCTGAGCCGCGGCTAAAAGCTGGGCATCGCTTAGCCAGCCGTTACGCCATGCAATCTCTTCCAGGCAGGCAATTTTAAAGCCCTGACGTTTTTCCACCGTCTGCACAAACATACTTGCCTCAATCAGGCTGTCGTGCGTGCCGGTATCCAGCCAGGCAAATCCGCGCCCCAGTAACTCTACTGAAAGCTCGCCCTGATCGAGATACATCTGATTAATGGCGGTGATTTCCAGCTCACCCCGTTCGGAAGGTTTCACCTGTTTGGCAAACTCCACCACGCGGTTATCGTAAAAATAGAGGCCGGTTACCGCCCAGCGCGATTTCGGCTGCTGCGGTTTCTCTTCAATGGAGAGCGCGTTGAAATCGTCATCAAACTCCACCACGCCAAAACGTTCCGGATCCATCACCTGATAGGCAAAAACGGTCGCGCCGCTGCTGCGCGCGGCCACTTTCTTCAGTTTGGGGCTGAATCCTTGCCCGAAATAAAGATTGTCGCCCAGCACCAGACAACAGTTATCGTCGCCGATAAAGGATTCACCAATAATAAACGCCTGCGCCAACCCATCCGGGCTCGGCTGCTCGGCATAGGCAAGCTGCAAACCGAATTCACTGCCGTCGCCCAGCAGGCGTTCAAAGTGGGCACGATCTTCCGGCGTGGTGATGATCAGAATTTCACGGATTCCCGCCAGCATCAGTACCGACAGCGGATAGTAAATCATCGGCTTGTCGTACACCGGCAACAGCTGTTTCGAGATGGCGCGAGTGATCGGATGCAAACGCGTACCCGAACCTCCGGCTAAAATGATGCCTTTCATCGCTGCTCCTTCATCATGGGTTTCAGCGCGGCGTGGCTAAGCCTAAACGCTCGCCACGATAGCTGCCGTTAAGAATCGACTGCCACCATTGCGGATTGGCCAGATACCACTGCACCGTTTTGCGGATACCGCTCTCAAAGGTTTCCTGCGGCGTCCAACCCAGCTCGCGCGCGATTTTACTGGCATCAATGGCGTAGCGCTGATCGTGGCCGGGACGATCGGTAACAAAGGTAATCAGGTCACGATAACGAGCCAGATGCGGCGCACGCTGCTGCGGTGCCAGTTCATCCAGCAGATCGCACAGCGTTTCCACTACCTCAAGATTACGTCGTTCATTGTGGCCACCAATATTGTAGGTTTCCCCCACTTTTCCGCTGCTCACCACGCTATACAGCGCCCGCGCGTGATCCTCTACGTACAGCCAGTCACGTATCTGGCTGCCATTGCCATACACCGGTAGCGGTTTGCCCGCCAGTGCATTGATGATGGTGAGCGGGATCAGCTTCTCAGGAAAATGATACGGACCGTAATTGTTAGAACAGTTGGTGATGATGACCGGCAAACCGTAAGTACGCAGCCAGGCGCGCACCAAGTGATCGCTGCTGGCTTTGGTCGCCGAATAGGGGCTGCTCGGCGCGTATGGCGTGGTTTCAGTAAAGAAGTCGTCGCTACCGTGCAGGTCACCAAACACTTCATCGGTGGAGATATGATGCAGAATGAAGCCTTTTTTGCGTTCATCTGCCATGCCATTCCAGTAATGACGTGCCGCTTCTAGCAGCTGATAGGTGCCGACAATATTGGTTTCGACGAAGGCGATTGGCCCATCGATCGAACGGTCAACATGGCTTTCCGCCGCCAGATGCATAATACAATCCGGCTGATACTGCGCCATAACGCGATCCAGCTCGGCGCGATGGCAAATATCCACCTGCTCGAAAGCGAAACGTGCATCCTGTTGCACCGGTGCCAGCGACGCCAGATTGCCGGCATAGCTCAGCTTATCGACCACCACCACGCGGTGATCGGTGTGTTCAATCAGAAAGCGCACCAGCGCCGAACCGATAAAACCTGCGCCGCCGGTGATCAGAAACTGTTTCATCGCCAAACGCCTTTGGTATCAACAATCCACGGCTGGGCAATCTGTGCCGCATCAATCGCGCGGAACTGGGCGTGATCAACCAGCATCACCAGAATATCCGCCTTCTGCAACGCTACGTCAGTGGCAACCAGCGTGGCTTCGTGCGCCAGACGTTGTGGAATGTCTTTTACATGCGGTTCAACCACCCAGGTTTTGCCGCTGTGCCATTCGGCAATCCGATGGGCGACGCTCATCGCCGGGCTTTCGCGCAGGTCATCAATATTCGGTTTGAAGGCCAGACCAAAACAGGCAATGGTGACATCGCTGGCGCGTTTACCGCTGGCGGTAAGGCACTCTGCTAACGCCTGTTTTACCTGATCCAGCACCCAACCTGGTTTGGCGTCATTCACTTCGCGCGCGGTGCGAATCAGTCGCGCCTGCTCGGGATTTTGCGCCACGATAAACCACGGATCGACGGCGATACAGTGCCCGCCGACGCCCGGTCCGGGTTGCAGGATGTTGACGCGCGGATGGCGATTCGCCAGCGCGATTAGCTCCCACACGTTGATGCCCTGCTCGGCGCAAATCAGCGACAGCTCATTGGCAAAGGCGATGTTCACATCGCGGAAGCTATTTTCTGTCAATTTGCACATCTCGGCGGTGCGCGCATGGGTCTCCACACACGCGCCGCGCAGGAAAATGCGATACAACTCGCTGGCGCGTGCGGAACAGGCTGGCGTCATGCCGCCAATCACGCGATCGTTTTCCAGCAGTTCGACCATCACTTTGCCGGGCAACACGCGCTCCGGGCAGTAAGCGATAAACACATCGCACGCATCACCGTGCTGCGGGAAACGCAGATCGGGACGCGCCGCCGCCAGCCATTCCGCCATTTGCTCGGTGGCACCTACTGGCGACGTGGATTCGAGGATCACCAGATCGCCCGCTTTAAGTACTGGCGCAATTGACAGCGCCGCAGCCTGCACATAGCTGAGATCCGGCTGATGGTCGCCGATAAACGGCGTGGGCACGGCAATCAGGAACGCATCGGCGGCTTCGGCCTGCGTGGTGGCACGCAGATGACCGGCACGCACCGCTTCGCGCACCACATCACCCAGCTCGGGTTCCACGATATGGATATCGCCGCGATTAATGGTTTCAACGGCGCGGACATTAATATCCACGCCAACGACTTTCTTTCCCATTGAGGCAAAAACGGCCGCCGTTGGCAGCCCAATGTAGCCCAGTCCGATAACGGAAATGGTTTCAAAACGCATGGTTAGACTCTGTGTTGTTTTAGGGCCTGCAAGATGCGCGCGCAGGCATGGCCATCGCCATACGGATTGTGCGCGCGGCTCATTGCCTGCCAGGCTTCATCGTCCTGCAACAGCAGGCTGACTTCAGCGACAATTTTACTGATATCGGTGCCGACCAGTTTCACCGTACCTGCGTCCACGGCTTCCGGACGCTCGGTGGTATCGCGCATAACCAGCACCGGTTTACCTAATGACGGCGCTTCTTCCTGAATGCCGCCGGAATCGGTAAGAATCAGCCATGAGCGATTCATCAGCCAGACAAACGGCAGATACTCTTGCGGCTCAATCAGGATGATGTTTTCAATGCCGCTGAGAATGCGATTAACCGGTTCGCTGACGTTGGGATTGAGGTGCACAGGATAGACAATTTGCACCTGCGGATGCTGGCGCGCGATGTGCGCCAGCGCACTGCAAATGCGTTCGAAGCCGTCGCCAAAACTTTCGCGGCGATGGCCCGTGACCAGAATCAGCTTTTTGTCGGCATCGAGGAACGGATAGCGCGCGGCAAGGCGCGCATTGAGATCGGCATCGTCCAGCACGCGGTCACGCACCCACAGCAGCGCATCAATCACTGTGTTGCCGGTGACAAAAATGCGCGCATCCGGCAGATTCTCACGCAGCAGGTTTTGCCGCGAATTTTGCGTCGGCGTGAAGTGATAGCTGGCAAGATGGCCGGTGAGCGTGCGATTGGCCTCTTCGGGCCACGGCGACATCAGATTACCGGTTCGTAAACCCGCTTCCACATGGCCGACCGGAATCTGGTGATAAAACGCTGCCAGGCTCGCCGCAAACGTGGTGGTGGTATCGCCGTGCACTAACACCACATCCGGCTGGAAATCGGTCAGAACGGTTTTCATGCCCTGCAGAATGCGGCTGGTGATCTCCGTCAGCCCTTGTTCCGGACGCATGATATTCAGATCATAATCAGGCTGCAGCTGGAACAAACGCAGCACCTGATCGAGCATTTCACGATGTTGTGCGGTGACGCATAAGCGCGACTCGAACGCAGCATCCTGCGCCAGCGCCTGCACCAGCGGAGCCATTTTGATCGCTTCAGGACGCGTGCCAAATACCGTAAGAACTTTCACGTGGCTTCTCTTAATGGCTCGTTGCTAACGTTGAACGCGGACGACGCACCAGCGCCACTCCCGCACCGACCAGCGCGCCAATCACGCCCCACATGATCATCATAAACAGGCGGCGCGGACTATCGCGCGACACCGGCTCTTCCGGAGTGCGCAAGTAGCGGTAAGTCTGGAATTGTTGATCCAGACGCGGCCCGGCCTGCAGCGTACTCAGCATCGCTTTGTTTTGATCATAGCTTAAATCGTAAGCAGGTCCGCTGGCTTGTAAAGTGTCGAGTTGCGCCTGTAGCATTTGCTGCCCCAGCAGGAAACGATCGCTGTCTGGCAGCGCCTCGCCGGTTGCCGGCGCGCGGTTCTCTTTGATGCCCTGCTCGCTCGCCACTTTCAGCGCCTGCTCGATGCGCTGGCGTTGTCGTTCAAATACCGCCTGCGCCACTTCCTGCTGGCGATTAACCTGCGACGCCAACTGCAAGCTGCGCGCCTGCCAGGCACCTTTTAGTTCCGCATTCAGATGACGCGCTGCACGCTCGCTGGCGTAGGCAATATATTGACGCAGCAGATTGTTAGCATCGCTGGCGGTTTCGGCGACCAGCTTGATGTTATCTAAGATATTGCGCGCCGGGTCGGCAGCGGTGAACTGAATGTTGGTGATCAGGTCGTCGAGCAGCGCCGCATCGTTGTGCGCGTTACCGCTTTTGCGGCTTTTGAAGTATTCGGTCTGCTGCCAGAAATCACGGCGCGTATCCCAGGATGCCAGCTGCATGGTGAACTCCTGATAAACCTCATCCATCACGGTTGGGGCTGGCGAGCTGAGATTGAGCGTATTAGTGCGCACATCCAGATTATTAAGGAATTGTTGCTGCACGAAGAAATCACCCAACATATTCACCGTTGGACGATCGGTCACCGCCGTGGTGCTCCACGCTTGCTTCATTAACATCGATGCCAGCCAGGCGACCAGCGCAAACAGCAGCGCCAAGCCGATTATCCAGCGTTTACCACGCCAGAGCGTGCAGCCAAGGCCACGCATATCCAGTTCGTTCTCCACAACGACAGAGGTCATAACAAAATCCTTATCAGGGTACTTTTCTGGGTAATTTATTTTTTATCTTCGCTGCTTTGCCAGCGACGTTTAATGCGACGGATTTTGCGCGCCACGCGCCAGGCGTGTTTCAGACAATAGCCGTAAAGGAGGAACGCCATCATGAACAGCACCAGCATCACCCATTCCGGGATGAAAGCCAGATACTCGCCGAGCACACCAATACCCGCCAGAATCGCGGCGGCGACGGTAATCAGCAGGAACGCCTGACGTGAAGTGAATCCGGCACGCATGATCAAATGGTGGATGTGCTGGCGGTCAGCGGAAAACGGACTCATGCCTTTGCGCAAACGGCGATACATAATCGCCACCATATCCATCAGCGGAATGGCGATGAGCCACAGCGCGGTGACGGGCGTAATCGGATGGCTGAGGCCTTGGGTGGTTTCCAGCAAAATCCAGATGATGGTGAAACCGATCATGGTGCTGCCGGCATCGCCCATAAACACTTTGTAGCGACGGCCAATCAAACCGAGATTGAGCAGGATATAAGGAATGGTGGCGGCGATCATTGCAAAGCACCACATGGCGAGGCTAGTCTGGCCATCGAAATAGAGAATGATGCCGATGGCAGCAAAGGTGACGCTGGAGAGACCGCCAAGCAGACCATCAATGCCATCCACCATATTGAACGCGTTGATGGCGGCCCAGACGGCGAACAGCGTCAATACGTAGCCAAAAGGACCGACGATCAACTCAACTGGCCCAATAATAAAGCCCAGGCTGAGCAGATAGAGTTTGGCGCCGACCATCATCACAATGGCGACCGCCGCCTGCACCAGCGCGCGGATTTTAACGCTGATATCGAAGCGATCGTCCAGTGCGCCAACCAACACCAATACGCCCGCGCAGCTCAGATAAAGCATCGCGTGCGGCAAATAATAATTTGAGATGGCAAATGCGAAGCAGATCCCCGCGTACACGGAAATGCCGCCAACTAACGGAATGGCGCCATGGTGCCTTTTTCTGGAGTTTGGTGTGTCCACGAGCCCAATTTTTTTAGCTGCTTTGCGAGCAAAAAACAGGAACACTAAAGTAAAAAGAAAAACCAAACCAAGCTCAGTACTCATAGTGAGTAAATTCACGTTAATGCTCTCAGCTAAAATCGTGGACAACAATATGCAAAACACCTGCCATTGCCATATATCCCTATTCCGAATTCTGCTACAGAAAAGTCTGATTGCTGAAAAAGCAAGCGCATCTCTGCCACAGTCATCATACAAGCTTCCTGACTGCGCTAATCCTAATGCCCATAAATAAAAAACGCCACGTTAAGACGTGGCGTTAGCAATATTTCCTGGCAAATTGTGCGAATCACCGCTTGGCTTAGCGACTCGCCGATCGCAACTTAGGAACGCTTCATCATATCGAAGAATTCGTCGTTGGTTTTGGTCATGGCCAGTTTGTTGATGAGGAACTCCATCGCGTCGATTTCACCCATTGGATGGATGATTTTGCGCAGGATCCACATTTTCTGCAGCTCTTCCTGTGTGGTGAGCAGCTCTTCTTTACGGGTACCGGAACGATTGTAATCAATCGCTGGGAATACACGCTTCTCAGCGATTTTACGCGAGAGGTGCAATTCCATGTTACCTGTACCTTTAAACTCTTCGTAAATCACTTCGTCCATCTTCGAACCGGTATCAACCAGCGCGGTCGCGATGATGGTCAGGCTGCCGCCCTCTTCCACGTTACGTGCCGCACCGAAGAAACGCTTCGGACGATGCAAGGCGTTGGCATCCACACCACCAGTCAGGACTTTACCTGATGCTGGAACCACGGTGTTGTAGGCACGCGCCAGACGCGTGATGGAGTCAAGCAGGATGATCACGTCTTTCTTGTGCTCAACCAAGCGCTTGGCCTTCTCGATCACCATCTCAGCAACCTGCACGTGACGTGATGCTGGCTCATCAAAGGTCGAAGCGATAACTTCACCTTTAACCAGACGCTGCATCTCGGTCACTTCTTCTGGACGTTCGTCAATCAGCAGCACCATCAGCAGGCAATCTGGATAGTTGTAAGCGATGCTCTGCGCGATGTTCTGCAGCAGCATGGTTTTACCCGCTTTCGGCGGCGCCACAATCAGACCACGTTGACCACGACCAATCGGAGAAGCCAGATCCAGCACGCGTGCAGTCAGGTCTTCAGTCGAGCCATTACCGCGTTCCATACGCATACGCTTGCTGGCGTGCAGCGGCGTAAGGTTTTCGAACAGAATCTTATTACGCGCGTTTTCCGGCTTGTCGTAGTTAACTTCGTTAACTTTCAACAGCGCAAAGTAGCGTTCACCTTCTTTTGGCGGGCGAATCTTGCCAGAAATGGTGTCACCAGTGCGGAGGTTGAAACGGCGGATTTGGCTAGGAGAGACGTAGATATCATCGGGACCGGCGAGGTAGGAGCTATCTCCAGAACGGAGGAAACCAAATCCGTCCTGCAATATCTCCAGCACACCATCACCAAAGATGTCTTCGCCGCTTTTTGCGTGCTGTTTCAGGATAGAGAAAATAATATCCTGCTTGCGCATACGCGCCTGGTTTTCCAGCCCCATATTTTCGCCGAGGGTAATCAGCTCAGAAACCGGCGTATTCTTTAATTCGGTAAGATTCATAGTGATGGGTTCTTAAACTCGGGGTAATTCTCGAAATGATTGTCGTGAGTGGTATGGCAAAAATTCCATGCCTGTTAATGGCTCTTTTTCAACTCAGCTCGACGATTATCGTCAGATGTGGCGATAGGAAACGAGGAGACGGTCGAAAGATGATGCCGAATGTGCTAGTCATCAGATTGCCAAACCACGATAACGTTCATTGCGAGTAGGGTCTGACAAGGGAAAACTTAGATGCAAACTACAAGGTAAGAGCGTAATGCAGTGAACTCAACTTAACACGCTTAAAGTGAGACGTCCAGCAGTGGCGAAAAAATTCACCACTGCCGAACAAACACCCTGCTGGGCTTAGGCCAGGTTGGCGTTCAGGAACTCTTTCAACTGTCCTTTAGACAGTGCGCCAACCTTGGTTGCCGCCACTTCGCCGTTCTTGAACAGCAGCAGAGTTGGGATACCGCGGATGCCGTATTTCGGCGCCGTACCCGGGTTGTCATCAATATTCAACTTAGCGATGGTAAGTTTACCTTCGTACTCTTCTGCGACTTCGTCGAGAATTGGGGCGATCATTTTGCAAGGACCACACCATTCAGCCCAGAAATCAACCAGAGTGACACCGTCTGCTTTCAGTACGTCTGTGTCGAAACTGTCATCGGTCAAGTGAACGATCTTATCGCTGCTCATGTTTAACTCCAAAAGATTGCGCCTGGCGAATTGGCGGAAATGATACCAACGTAGGTTGACTTTATTTCATCGGATACGCTTTCGTAAAGCGCTAGTAAGCTGATATTCTACCACACTATGAGCAAAACACACTTAACTGAACAGAAGTTTTCCGACTTCGCCCTGCACCCTCAGGTGATAGAAGCCCTTGATACTAAAGGCTTTAGCCACTGCACGCCTATTCAGGCGCTCGCGTTGCCTCTTACGCTTACAGGGCGTGATGTTGCGGGTCAGGCGCAAACCGGTACCGGCAAAACGATGGCGTTCCTTACGTCAACGTTTCATTATCTTCTTTCTCATCCTGCCGCAGAAGGTCGCCAGACTAATCAGCCACGTGCGCTGATCATGGCCCCAACGCGTGAGCTCGCCGTACAAATCCATGCCGATGCTGAACCATTAGCGAAGGTCACTGGCTTAAAGCTGGGCCTGGCTTATGGTGGCGACGGCTACGATAAACAGCTGAAAGTGCTGGCTGATGGTGTCGATATTCTGGTGGGCACCACCGGACGTCTGATCGACTATGCCAAGCAGAACCACGTCAACCTGGGCGCGATTCAGGTTGTTGTGCTGGATGAAGCCGATCGCATGTTCGATCTCGGCTTTATTAAAGACATTCGTTGGCTGTTCCGCCGCATGCCGCCGGCCACCCAACGCCTGAGTATGCTGTTCTCTGCGACCTTGTCTTACCGCGTGCGTGAACTGGCATTTGAGCACATGAACAACGCCGAATACGTGGAAGTTGAGCCTGAGCAGAAAACCGGCCACCGCATTAAAGAAGAGCTTTTCTATCCTTCGAATGAAGAGAAAATGCGCTTGCTGCAGACGTTGGTAGAAGAAGAGTGGCCAGATCGCGCCATCATCTTTGCTAACACCAAGCACCGCTGCGAAGACATTTGGGGCCATCTGGCTGCCGATGGTCATCGCGTGGGTCTGCTGACCGGTGATGTGGCGCAGAAAAAACGTCTGCGTATTCTCGACGACTTCACCAAAGGCGATGTGGATATCCTGGTTGCCACCGACGTCGCGGCACGTGGTCTGCACATTCCTGCCGTCACGCATGTGTTCAACTACGATCTGCCTGACGATCGCGAAGACTACGTTCACCGTATCGGCCGCACTGGCCGCGCGGGCGCCAGCGGTCACTCCATCAGCCTGGCATGCGAAGAGTACGCGCTGAACCTGCCGGCAATCGAAGAGTACATCGGTCACGGTATTCCGGTGAGCAAGTACAACAGCGATGCCTTACTGAATGAACTGCCACCGCCGAAGCGTCTGCAACGCAGTCGTTCAGGAAACGGTCCACGCCGTGGCGGGAACAACAATAACCGTCGGAGCGGCGCGCCGCGCAATAGCAACCGTAAACGTTCGGGTTAAGCACACCATGCTAAGCGCATCGTCACTTTATGCAGCGATTGATTTAGGTTCTAACAGCTTTCATATGTTGGTGGTGCGCGAGGTGTCTGGCAGTATTCAGACCGTCGCGCGGATAAAGCGCAAAGTGCGTCTGGCGGCTGGCCTCGACAAAGCGAATCATCTCTCTGCCGAGGCGATGCAACGCGGCTGGCAGTGCCTGAAGTTGTTCTCCGAACAGCTACAGGATATTCCTGCGGAACAAATCCGCGTGGTGGCAACCGCCACGCTGCGCCTTGCTGAAAATGCGCAGGATTTCCTCACAACGGCAGAACAGATTCTTGGCTGCGCGGTGAATGTCATTAGCGGCGAAGAGGAAGCGCGCCTGATTTATCAGGGCGTAGCGCATACCACTGGCGGTTCGGATCAGCGTTTAGTGGTTGATATCGGCGGCGGCAGCACCGAACTGGTGACCGGCGAAGGTTCGCATGCCACCACGCTGTTCAGCTTGTCGATGGGCTGCGTAACCTGGCTTGAACGCTATTTCAGCGATCGTCATCTGGCAAAAGAGAATTTTGAGCAGGCCGAACTGGCCGCGCGCGAGATGATCCGTCCGGTGGCCGCTGCGCTGCGCGAGAAAGGCTGGCAAATCTGTGTCGGCGCGTCAGGCACCGTACAAGCGTTGCAGGAAATTATGATGGCGCAGGGCATGGATGAGCACATCACCCTGAGCAAGCTGCAACAGTTGAAACAACGCGCGATTCAGTGCGGCAAGCTGGAAGAGCTGGAAATTGAAGGTTTGACGCTGGAGCGCGCTTTAGTGTTCCCGAGCGGTTTATCGATCCTCATCGCTATCTTCCAGGAACTGAGCATTGAAGGTATGACGCTGGCCGGTGGCGCCCTGCGCGAAGGCTTAGTATATGGCATGCTGCATCTGCCGGTTGATCGCGATATCCGCAGCCGCACATTGCAGAACGTGCAGCGTCGTTTTGCCATTGATATTGATCAGGCCGGTCGTGTGCGTCAGTTGGCGGAGAGCTTCTTCCGTCAGGTGAGCAGCAGCTGGAAGCTGGATAACCGATGTCGTGATCTGCTACTTAGCGCCTGTTCCATCCACGAAATTGGCCTGAGTGTCGATTTCCGCCAGGCACCGCAGCATGCCGCATACCTGATTCGCCATCTCGATCTTCCTGGCTTCACTCCCGCACAGAAAAAAATGCTGGCTTGCCTGCTGCAGAACCAAAGCGGCAGCATTGATCTGGCGTTGCTGACGCAACAAAACGCCGTGCCGCCGCGCATGGCGGAGCGTTTGAGCCGCTTGCTGCGTTTAGCGATTATTTTCTCAAGCCGTCGTCGCGATGACACTTTGCCTGCCGTGCGTTTACAGGCGGATGATGATGCGCTGCATTTGACGCTGCCAGCCGGTTGGCGCGAAGTGCATCCATTGCGTTCTGAGCTGCTGGAGCAGGAGAGTCATTATCAGTCGTACGTGCACTGGTTATTGACGATTTCCTGATTTGGCATGTGCTGGCTGCCCCCCATCCCGGCCTTCCCCCGCAAGCG
>NZ_DALYOQ010000031.1:18150-44409 GCF_031974595.1 Pantoea sp. CTOTU46764
GGGGGAAGGAGATGCTGCCACATGCAGCTCCATCACTGACATGTGGCAGCATCTTCCTCCCCCATACATGGGGGAGGACCGAGGAGGGGGACAGCGAGCACGGACCAAGGTGCGGGACAGCGAGCACTAACCGAGAACTCAACCCTTCTTCGCATTCTCCAGCATCGCTCTCAGCCCCGCGACGCGCGTCTGCCCGGTCTTCACGCGCTCTTCTGCGCTCACCACTTTTTTCTCGCGCTCCCACACCACATCGTCCTGCGGCAACTCCAGCAGGAAGCGACTCGGTTCCGGGCGCATTAGCTCACCGTACTGACGGCGTTCACGGCACAGCGTAAAGGTCAGCTCTTTCTGCGCTCGCGTAATCCCCACGTAAGCCAGACGTCGCTCTTCTTCGATATTGTTCTCATCGATACTGCTCTGGTGCGGCAATAAGCCCTCTTCCATGCCAACCAGATAGACATACGGGAACTCCAGCCCTTTCGAGGCATGCAGCGTCATCAGCTGCACCTGATCGAGCTCCTCATCGCTCTCCCCGCGCTCCATCATGTCGCGCAGGGTAAAGCGCGTCACCACCTGCGCCAGCGTCATTGGTTCGTTCAGCTCATCGCCTTCCAGCATCTCGGTCATCCACTGGAACAGCAGGTTAACGTTCTTCATGCGCATTTCAGCCGCTTTCGGGCTGGGCGAAGTTTCAAACAGCCAGCTTTCGTAGTCGATGCCGCGAATCAGGTCGCGCACTGCGTTAACCGGCTCACGTTCGGTCAGCTGGACGATCTCATTCAACCAGTGCGTAAAGCGCTGCAAATGCTCGAGCCCGCGCCCGCTCAGCGTTTGTTCAAGTCCCATATCGAAGCTGGCGTGATACAGGCTTTTATTGCGCAGGTTGGCCCATTCGCCCAGTTTTTGCAGCGTTGCCGGACCAATCTCACGGCGCGGCGTATTCACGATACGTAGGAATGCGCTGTCATCTTCCTGATTGGTCAGCACACGCAGGTAGGCCAGCAAATCTTTGATTTCCGGACGCGAGAAGAACGACGTACCGCCTGAGATACGATACGGAATACGGTTCTGCATCAGCTGCTTCTCAAACACCCGCGACTGATGGTTGCCGCGATAGAGAATGGCGTAATCTTTGTAGGCGGTTTTGTTGATGAAGTGATGCGCGATCAGTTCGCCCGCCACGCGTTCCGCTTCGTGATCTTCGTTATTAGCGCTCAGCACCTTCAGCTCGCTGCCCTGCCCCAGTTCTGAGAACAGGCGTTTCTCGAACACATGCGGATTGTTGGCGATAAGGATGTTGGCCGATTTCAGGATGCGCTGCGTCGAGCGATAATTCTGCTCCAGCTTCACCACTTCCAGCGCCGGGAAATCCTGTTGCAGCAGCACCAGGTTTTGCGGACGCGCGCCGCGCCACGAATAAATCGACTGATCGTCATCGCCCACCACGGTAAAGCGCGCCCGCGCACCCACCAGCAGCTTCACCAGCTCATATTGGCTGGTGTTGGTATCCTGATACTCATCCACCAACAGATAGCGAATGCGCTGCTGCCAGCGTTCGCGCACTTCGTGATTGCGCTGCAGCAGCAGCGTTGGCAGCGCGATTAAGTCGTCGAAATCCAGCACGTTGCAGGATTTCAGGTGTTGGTCATACAGCTGATAACAGTGCGCAAAAATCTGGTCGCGCTGCGATTGCGCCAAACCCGCTGCGCCCTGCGGATCGACCAAATCGTTCTTCCAGTTGGAGATGGTGGAAATCAGCTGCTGTAACAGCGTTTTATCCTCTTCCAGCCACTGTTTGGTTAGATCTTTGAGCAAAGCCAGCTGATCCTGATCGTCGAACAGTGAGAAGCTGGCTTTCATTCCCAGCGCCTTGTATTCGCGTTTGATGATCTCCAGCCCAAGTGTATGGAAGGTGGAAATCATCAATCCGCGCGCCTCTTTACGTCCCAACGTTTGCGCCACACGCTCTTTCATCTCGCGCGAGGCTTTATTGGTAAAAGTCACGGCGGCGATGTGGCGCGCCTGATAGCCACATTCGCGGATCAGGTGGGCGATTTTGTTGGTGATCACGCGGGTTTTACCCGAGCCAGCACCGGCCAGCACCAGACAAGGACCGGTGACAAATTCGACAGCTCGTTGTTGGCCGGGGTTTAAACGCATAACGGAATTCGCTCAGTGGGATCAAAAGAAACAGGGTTATAATGGCCGGATTATACACATTAGGACTTCATCATGGCGAAAACCGCGGCGGCTTTACATATCCTCGTGAAAGAGGAAGCGCAGGCCAAATCCCTGCTGGCGCAGCTTGAGAAAGGGGCGAACTTCCAGCAACTGGCAAAGAAACACTCTACCTGCCCATCCGGGCGCAACGGCGGTGATTTGGGTGAGTTTCGTAAAGGGCAAATGGTGCCGGCATTTGATAAGGCGGTCTTCTCCTGTCCGCTGCTACAGCCTTACGGACCGGTGAAAACCGCCTTTGGTTACCACATCATCAAAGTGCTGTGGCGTAACTGATCACTTCTGATTCTTCATCTGCTGCAGCACATTACTGCACTGATTGTCGTCAGTATCGCTAGGCGAAATCAGTGCGATCAACGCGGCGGCGGGAGCAACCACCGCCCCGAGCGCCACCGCTGCGGCACCGCGTGCAATCAGCGGTCCGGCTTTCACCCCGGCATCCGGATTTTTAAAGGTGCCGCGCACATACAGCGGCGAACGCAGCGTGATGATGCGGATCCCTTTACTCTCCGGATTGATCGACAAGTCCATGCGTTCATTCGCGAAGTTAACGTTACCCGTGACGTTGATCACCGCATTCTCGGTATCCAGCAGGAACAGTTTCGGCGTCGCTAAGCCTTGACGAATATTCATATCGGTCGCCGCGCAGTTGATCTTCACTTCATCATCGCCGAACAGCTTGCCTACCACATAGTTACCGACGTTCAGTCCGGCAATCTCCATCAGGCTGCGACTGATCAGGCCATCATTCATCAGTAGCTTCAGTTCGCCATTGCTGGTGCCGAGCAGATCCGCCACCGAATTGCCGGTGCCGCTCAGCGAGGCATCGCCGTTGAGCTGGCCCAAACTGTTCTGCATCGCCGTGACATCCGGGAACAGCTGACGCAGACGCAGCTTACGCGCGTGCAAATCGGCACGTCCGCGCATCGGGCTGCGGTCGCCCTCCAGATGAATGGTGGAGTTGATGCTGCCACCGGCCATCCCGAAGCGCAGCGGATCGAGCAGCAGGTCGCCGTTTTTCAATTGCAGATGCGTGTAGAGATCGCTGAGCGGCAGCTTGCTGCTGTGTTCGATGCGTTTGCCGCTGAACTTCACATCCGCATCCATCACATCCCAGCTCTTGGTATCGAACTTGTCATGCGGCAGAACGCGATCGGCGGGCTGCGTTGAGGCGTCGCCACGTTGCGCTTTGGCCTGCTGCGTTTTCTCGCTACCTTTGCCCGAGTTGACGCCAATCAGCGGCCCCAAATCTTCCATCCGCAATTGGTTTGAGGTCAGTTCACCGGTCAAGGTTGGGCGCGGTTTGGCCTGACGATAAACGAGGGAGCCGTGAATATCGCTGTCGCCGATGTGGCCGTTAAACTTCTCGTAGCGGAACAGCGGCCCTTTATCCTCATTGAAACGCGCAATCAAATGGCCGTCAGTTTCGTACGGCGGCGTATCAGGCAGCAGCACGCCCGTCAGGCCATACAGATTCGCCAGCGTATCACCCGCGAAGCGCAGGCGCACATCCAGCCCGCCGAGATTGAGCGGGTCCTGCAAGGTGCCGTCAATGCGCACGCGCGTGGTGCCATTACGCACATCCACCTGCAGCGGGAACGGCGTGGTTTTACTGCGCAGCGATAGCATGCCGCCAATTTTGCCGTCGCCCTCCAGCTTCTGATTGTTGTAAGTGCCGCTCGCCTGCCAGCCAAAGACAAAATCACCCGCGCCTTTCTGCTGATCGTCACCGCCCGCTACCTGTGCGTACGGCACCGGTTTGCCCAGCGGATTGATGGTTACCGTGACATCGGCCTTATTGACGGCGTCGCGATAGCGCACTTGTCCCTGATCGAACAGAATGTTGTCGAGGCGGAAGGACCAGGCAGAAGGCGCGGCGTTAGCATCGCTGTTCTCACTGCTTGCAAGATCAAAGGTCCAGTTATTCTTTTTGTCAGCGGTTTGCACCAGCCGCGCATCCGGCTTTTGCATCTTGATCCACGGCAGGTAGATCTGCTGATGCAGCAGCGCCAGCGGCGCAATCGTCGCTTCAACGCGCTGCAGATGCACCATGGTGACATCAGGAATGGAGGGCGGATTACCGAGCATCACATCGTCGGCATGCACCTGCGGCCACGGCACCCAGCTGCGCCAGCCTGGTTCTTCACGGTTGCGAACCCAGGCCACGCCGAGATCGCCGCGAATCGCGAAAGGTCGGTTCAGTTCGGCCGAAACTTTTTGATTAATCGTAGGTTTCAGGCGGTTCCAGTCAAAGGTGGCGATGATCACCACAATCACTACAACCAATAACAAAAAAATCCCGAACACCCAGCTCAGGATCTTTCGAGTACGTGACATATTGCTTCCTCCTTGCCCTTCCACGTCTGACTAAGGATAGTCGAGACGTCGCGGAACGGGATTAGGGAAGCTCAAGTGCCATACGTTCCAGCTCGCTAAACGGCACCGGACGCGAGAAGAAGTAGCCCTGCGCCGCCATGGCTGGCGAGCTGCGAACCTGCTGCCACTCCTCTTCCGTTTCCACACCTTCGACGATGACGCCGTTGCAATAACGGTTAATCAACGCCAGCAGCATCGAGAACATTGAGCGGCCTTCATCGCTGGCGCGCAGCAGCATAAACAGCTCGCGCGAGAGTTTAATGTAGTCGTAACGCAGTTCGGTCAGCGCCGAGAAGTTCGCCATGCCGGAGCCAAAATCATCCAGCCACAGCGGCCCTAGTTCCGGCATCTTCGCGACCATCTCTTCCTGCGGCAGCGCATGATGTTCCGTCAGTTCGAAACGCACCCACGGCAACTGCGCGATCAGCGTGCGAATCGACTCATGCTGCTCAATCTCCATCAGCGTTGGACCGTCGATATTCACCGACGCCACCAGCTGACGCTGATTGAAAAACGGCGACCATTTTATCAGCAGCTCGAGTTGTTCCTGGACGACGCCAAGCCGCTGCGCGATAGTCAGTGCTTCAAAGTAGTCTTCGGGCGACAGCCTTTTTTCTGGCGCGGAGGGATGAGTCACCGCCGTCAGTAATTCAATGGCCAGCAAGCGGCCTGAGACCTGGTAAATCGGCTGGAAAGTATAGAATCGTTGGCACTGCTGCCAGAAGAGACGCGTTTCCTGTTGTTGCTCCAGTTCATTTGAAACAGGCAGCCGATGACTCAAATTCTTCATCACCATGGTTTTTTCCTGGTTGGTGTTGAGTGCCTGCAAATAGCATCTCAGCGGCAAGTATCGGCGATCGCCGGGATAACTTTATCAATCTCGTTAGTCCCATGAAGAGTTGAGTGTAACAGCGTGCGTCGTGCTTAATCGGCAAAACAAAACGCGCTTTGGCCGTTAAATCG
Source organism: Pantoea sp. CTOTU46764 (assembly GCF_031974595.1). Taxonomy (NCBI): domain Bacteria; kingdom Pseudomonadati; phylum Pseudomonadota; class Gammaproteobacteria; order Enterobacterales; family Erwiniaceae; genus Pantoea; species Pantoea sp. CTOTU46764. The sequence continues at coordinate 23,728 of NZ_DALYOQ010000031.1, forward strand.
CCGTAGCGCCGGCGGTTTACTGCCTTAAGTTAAATCAAAACATCGTTTTAAAAACCATTGACGACTGCCATACCAGACGCGAGACTAAGGCAGAATTCACTATAGGCCGAAGACCATGACGCAGAAGAAAATCGCCATTATTGGCGAATGCATGATTGAGCTGTCCGAGAAAGGTGAGAACATCAAACGCGGTTTTGGCGGTGATACGCTGAACACGGCGGTTTATCTGGCGCGCCAGTCAGATAACCAGCAGCTGCGTGTCGATTATGTCACCGCACTCGGCACCGACAGCTTCAGTGACCAGATGATCGCCGCCTGGCAGCAGGAAAAGGTCGAAACCGCGCTGATTCAGCGCCTCGACAATAAAATGCCAGGCCTGTACTTCATCGAAACCGATGAACACGGCGAGCGCACTTTCTGGTACTGGCGCAACGACGCCGCTGCGCGTTTCTGGCTGGATAGCGCGCAAGCGGACCAGATTTGCCAGCAGCTGGCGCACTACGATTATCTCTATTTGAGCGGCATCAGCCTGGCGATTCTGCCAGCGGCCAGTCGCGACAAATTAATGGCGCTGCTCAGCGCCTGTCGTCAGAATGGCGGCAAGGTGATTTTCGACAACAACTATCGTCCGCGTTTGTGGGCCGATAGAGCCAGCGCCCAGCAAGCATATGCCGAGATGCTGCGCCATACCGACATGGCATTCCTGACGCTCGACGACGAAGATTTGCTGTGGGGCGAGCAGCCGCTGGATGCGGTGATTGCCCGCACACGCGCTGCGGGCGTGCAGGAGATTGCCATTAAACGCGGTGCGGATTCCTGTCTGGTGGCGGTCGGCGATGAGCCACTGCGCGACGTCGCCGCCATCAAGCTGGCAAAGGAGAAAGTGATCGATACCACCGCAGCAGGCGACTCCTTCAGCGCCGGTTATCTGGCGGTGCGTTTAGCCGGTGGCAGCGCCGAAGATGCCGCCGCACGCGGTCATCTCACCGCCAGCACGGTGATCCAGCATCGCGGCGCGATTATCCCGCTGAGCGCAATGCCGCGTTAATCCTGCTGCACATTGTAGGGGTCGCCATTTACGGCGACCCAATCCATAAACACCGCTAACAAACCCACCCGTAAAGTTTGCCTTAACGCAGCATTTTTCCCTGCCAATTTCCGCTAATCACCTGACTCATCCACTTCTGTAACAAAACCCGCACTGCTTCTTCAATTACGCTAATCAGATCGATTTAAATTCAATGCGTTATGGCACGAAATTTGGCCGCCAGGCATAGTCCGAAACTGGCGAAATCGGCGGTTTTCGGCTGGACGCCAGCAGCAAAAAAGACCATGTTTTAATCAATAACAGCAGGACGCTGTTACTCCGGCCGCGAAAAAAATAACGACAACATGACTCGCTCAGGACTGACTTATGCACACAGAAATCATCAACATCTGGCCACACGGTGATGCGCCAGGCGCGAGCGATTCGCGCGCTCAGCCGCAGATCGTCGATCTCGCCAAAGAGTACGAACCTTATGACCGCGCCGCCACCGGCGTGCGCTGCCCGGAGATTGCTATCTGGCATCCGGAAACCTCCAACGGCATCACGCTGCTGGTGGCGCCGGGCGGCGGTTATCAGCGGGTATTGATCGACCGTGAAGGCAGCGCGCTCGCCACCTTCTTCACGTCAATGGGCTACACGCTGGCGGTGATGACCTACCGCCTGCCGTATGACGGTCACCATGAAGGTCCAGACGCGCCGCTGGCTGATGCGCAGCGTGCGGTGCGCGTGCTGCGTGAACGTGCGCAGCGCGGGTTGAACGGCAAATATATCGTGATGATGGGCTTCTCGGCGGGCGGACACGTTGCTGCCAGCCTCGGCACGCGCTTTGGCGAGAAACTCTATCCGGTGCAGGATCAGGCCGACAGCTTTACGCCGCGCCCGGATGCGATGGTGCTGCTTTATCCGGTGATCAGTATGCGTGAAGGCCTGGCGCATGAAGGTGCACGCACCCGCTTGCTTGGCGCATGGCCGGATCAAAAGATGGTTGATGCTTATTCGCTGGAGACGCGCGTACACGCACAAACGCCACCGACGCTGCTGATTCACGCTTCCGATGATGAGTCGGTTTCGGTGAACAACAGCATGGTGTTCTTTAGCGCGCTACGTGAGCACAAAGTGCCGGTGGAGATTCACTTCTACCAAAAAGGCGGCCACGGATTTGGTATCCGTGGCGTGGCAGATTTACCTTTGGCGAGCTGGCCGATGCTCGTCACCGAATGGCTCAGAGCGAAGACCTGAACATCAGGATGATGGCGCGGTCTGTTCCGCCGCGCCTGCGCTGTTATCTGGCTTCACGTCTTCCGGGCTAGCCGGCGCCGCTGGCGGTACCGGTAGCTTCATCACTTTATCCCAGCCTTCCTGCAGCATCTTCACGTTGGTCTCGGCTTCACCCTGCGGCTGAATCAGCACCATGGTCAGTTCCTGCGACAATTGCTGACGCAGCTCCTGATTCAACTGGTCACGCGTCATCTCGCCGAGGAACGTCTGACGCAGCTTTTGATACTGCTCAGGCGCAATGTCCACGACCGAATTTTGCTGCGAGCGCAGACGCTGGCCCATCAGAATATCAGTGTCGGTGCGGGCGTAAGTGGCAAACAGCTTGTTGAGCTCCAGCAGCTTCTGCGCCATCAGCGCATCAAACTCCTCCTGCGGTAACCCTTTGTCGCGCACCGCCGCCAGCTCTTTCGCCACTTGGTTCATATTCTGCGGCAAAGAGGCGTTCGGGCTGTCCATGTTGATCGAGCACTGCGCGCGTTGATAGAGCACACGGCAATCGAAACCAACCTGAACGCTTTGCGCTTTGCTGTCAGCCAGCGCGCGCTGCACATGCCAGAACAGCGCTTCACGCGCTAAATCGCTCTGCCAGTAGCGCTGCAAATTCTGCGAATCGCGAATCGGCTGCCATGCGGTGTCCCACACCAGCGACAGGCGATCCTGACTCATGCCGCCATTCACCAGATTCACCGGCTGATGCGGCAGCGGTGACAGCGTCGGTAGCGCGGCAGGTGCGACACGCTTACCTTTCAGCGGCGCAAAAGCTTTGTTGATCTGCTCCGCCATGCTGCGGCTATCGACGTTACCTACCACGTACAGCGTCATGCCGTCGGGCGTGTACCACTGCTGATAGAAGCTGTTGAGCTGTGCGATATCCACCGGTGCGCGCGGTTGCTCGCCGGGATCGTGCGCCAGCATCGCCGAGCCTTTCAGGCGATAGCGCCACCACACGTCCTGCGTATTGGCGGGCCAGGTGGCGATCGGATCGGTGGCCGTTAACGCGGTAGCCACCACTTGCTCATTGATTGTCATTTTCCCGGCGGTCGCCGCCAGCCAGCTGAGCGCTTCTTTCAGCAGATCAGGGCGGTTATTCGGCAAGCTCAGGTTGTATTGGGTGTAATCGTACGACGAGATGGCAGGCGGCAGCGGACGTTGCGGATCCATGGCTTGCTGCCACAGCGCGCGTTGCTGATTGGTGTCCAGCGTGGCGTTATGCACCATCGCTAAACGCGGTAAAAGATGGCTATAGCCCGTTTGTTGCGCACTCTCCACCAGCGAACCGGTGTTAACAATCAGGCGCAGTTCAATACGATCGCTTGGACGTTGTGGTGTGGTCAGCAGCTGCCAGCTAAAACCATTGTCCAGTTTGCCTTCCTGCCAGGCGGGATCGGGTTGGAGCGTCTCGGCGTGCACGCCAAAACCGGACGCTGCCAGTAGCAATCCGCCAACCAAAAGCCGAATTCTGGTGCCCTGCATGTGAACCCCTACTCAAACAGATCAACGCTCGTTAGCGCGGCATGTTCGGCCACATCTGGGGTGACCGGTGCGGCATTTTGCCGCCACGTTTATTTAATAACAGACTCTTTGACCACGAGAAGGTCAGGATGTCGCGCAACGAGGCAAAAAATCGGGAAAAAAATCAATGGGGTTTATTATGCAAATGCCCGCTGTCAGGGCAAGCGACAGCGGGCATTTCTCGGCAAATTAACGAAAATAGCAGGTTATGCGGCGGTTTCTGGTGCGTTATTCACCTTTTTCCCTGCAGAAAGCGTCGCATTCAGTTGTTTCTCATCCAGTTGTCCGACCCACTTCGCCACCACGATGGTCGCTACGCCGTTACCCACCAGATTGGTTAGCGCACGCGCTTCGGACATAAAGCGGTCAATACCGAGAATCAGCGCCAGACCAGCAACCGGTAAATGTCCCACCGCTGACAGGGTGGCCGCCAGCACGATAAAGCCACTGCCGGTAACGCCTGCTGCGCCTTTTGAGGAGAGCAGCAGCACCACTAACAGCGTGATTTGGTGGAACACATCCATATGCGCGTTGGTCGCCTGCGCGATAAACACCGCCGCCATGGTGAGGTAAATCGAGGTGCCATCGAGGTTGAAGGAGTAGCCGGTTGGAATCACCAAACCCACCACCGATTTCTTACAGCCCAGCTTCTCCATCTTATCCAGCATGCGCGGCAGCGCCGATTCAGATGAGGAAGTGCCGAGCACAATCAGCAGCTCTTCTTTGATGTAGGCGACAAATTTAAAGATGTTGAAGCCGGCGAAGCGTGCAATCAGCCCCAACACCACCACCACAAACAGCACGCAGGTGATATAGAAGCAGATGATCAGCTGACCCAGCTGCACCAGCGAGCCGACGCCATATTTACCGATGGTAAAGGCCATCGCCCCGAAGGCACCGATTGGCGCGAGACGCATAATCATGTTGATCACGCCGAAGATCACTTTCGAGAAGCTCTCAATGACGTTGAACATCACGGTACCGGCGCTGCCGAGGCGATGCAGAGCGAAGCCGAACAGAATAGCGAACAGCAGCACTTGCAGAATGTTGCCGCTGGCGAAGGCACCAATCACGCTATTTGGAATCACATCCAGCAGGAAGGCGACCACACCTTGCTGCTCCGCTTGCTGTGCGTAAACCGCGACCGCTTTGGCATCCAGCGTGGCCGGATCAACGTTCATGCCCGCGCCTGGCTGCACCACGTTAACCACCACCAAACCGATGATCAGTGCGATGGTGCTGACCACTTCAAAGTACAACAGCGCCACTGCGCCCGTACGTCCAACGGCTTTCATGCTCTCCATGCCGGCAATACCGGTCACCACCGTACAGAAAATCACGGGGGCGATGATCATCTTGATCAACTTAACGAAACCATCGCCAAGCGGCTTCATTTGCGCGCCTAACTCAGGATAGAAGTGGCCCAACAGGACGCCGATGCCGATGGCAACCAGTACCTGAAAATAGAGGCTTTTTAAGATTTTCATAACAGGTGTCCAGTAAGACGGTTCGCACCGCCATTGTTGTGGAGAACGCATGCGGCAAGCCGCCAGAAGCGTAAAACCTTACCGATGGCGAGGAAAATAACACCCTGTTAACAAGATTAATATCCCCTACTATTCCTTACAAAAGTTACAAAACTCTAACTATGAACTGAAACGCTTCAGCACAACGCTTCGCTACAATTTTGTAAGGAAAATCAATAACCAAGGTGATTATTCAGGGAGTTGCGAGCTATTGAGCCAGCGTTGATTAAAGACGTGGAGCGGCAGCGCTTCAGCGTATAAGTAGCCTTGCCCTATAGTAATTCCGCGCGCCAGCAGCCAGTCGCGCTGCTCGGCGGTTTCCACACCTTCGGCTATAACGTCGAGGTGAATGATGTCGGCAATCGCCGCCACGATGCGCACCATGGTGTCATCATCTGGTAGCGCAGCGACGAAGCTGCGATCCATTTTCAGCTTATTCACCGGTAGTGCTTTGAACTGATGCAGATAGTTGAGATTGGAATAGCCCATACCGAAATCGTCGAGCGCCACCGCCACGCCGGTTTGCTGCAGCAAGCGCAGCAGCGCAATCGCCTGCTCGGCATCGCCAATCTGTGCGGTTTCGGTGATTTCCAATACGAAGTTGCCCGGCGCAATGCGATGGCGCTCCAGCAAGCCCTGCAAATGGCTGACCATGCTGGCATCACGCAGCTGCACCGCCGAGATATTGACGCTGAGCGGGATGTTAATGCCCTGCTTCTGCCAGCCGGCCAGAATGCGGCAGGCCTCTTCAAACACCCAGCGACCAATGGCCGAAATCACACCAATCTCTTCGGCGCTGGCAATAAACTCTTCTGACAATCCGTAGCTGCCATCCGGCATGCGCATGCGCAGCAGCGCTTCGGCACCGGCCAGCTCGCCGGTTTCCATATTGATTTGCGGCTGAAGGTAGAGGGCAAACTGCTCGTCCTGCAAACCTTGCAAGATGTCGTGCTCCTGCGTTAAACGCTTCTGCGCCCGCTCGGTGAGCGCCGGGTCGAAGAACAGAATCTGGTTTTTGCCCTGATGGCGCGCCGACATCATCGCCGAGGTGGCGCGATCGAGCTGTTCGCTGGCCGAAATGCTGTTCTCTTCGTGCAGCGCCAGACCAATGCTGGCATTCGGACGCAGCTGCAGCTGTTGCAGGTTCACCGGCTGATTGATGCGAATCATCAGGTTGCGCGCTAAACGCATGGCGCGGAACGGATTGTGCGCGCGCTTCATCAGCAAGGCGAAGTCGCTGGGGCCGGTTTGCGCCAGCAGCGAGTGATCGTCGACGGTGCTGCGAATCTTCTCCACCAGCGTCAGCATCAACGTATCGCGCTGCTCATCGCTCAGTACGCCGTTGGCTTCCTGCAGCGTTTCAATACGAATCACCATCAAGCCCCACGCCTGACGATTGTGGCGATGGCTCATGTGCTGTTCGAGTAGCGCAAGGAACAACGCGCGATTGGGCAGATCCGTCACGGCGAAATGGGTGGTCATGCGACTCATTTCGTCGTGAATCGACTCCAGCACCTGCTGATTGCGGTTGTAGCTGCGGATCAGCATACCGATTTCATCATCGCGATGATTATGCGGCAGCTTCATTTTGTGGGTGAGAATCGCCTGCGGCGGCAGCTCCTGCAAATCACGCGAAATGTCGCGCAGCGGATGCACAATCAAGCGGTTGATACACCAGCTGATGGCGATAGAGAGAATCAGCGCCAATAGCAGATAGGTGGTGATCATGGTCGACAAGGTGCTGAGCAGGAACTGATAAACGCGCGAGGAGTCGGCCTGCAACACCAGATAGGCAATCGGCTTCGGCAAGCCCGATCGCTCCACCGAATAGAGCGGCAGCGTGATTTGTACCGGTAGTTCAAACAGGCGTGCGACCCAACGCGGCACCGGTTTTTCCGGCGCGAAATCAGCGTGCAGCGCCTGGAAGGCATTCGGCAACACCACATCGGCACGCGATAAAATACCGGCCGGTTTTAGCGTATTGAGGATGCGTTCGGCTTGCGGGATATCGGCTTTGAGTACCGCTTCGGAGAGCGGCTGTCGCACAGTGTGCGCCACATTTTCCATTTGCTGGGCGTAGTCAATCCTGCGCTGCTGCACAAAGTGAAAGAGCTGGATGACAATAAAGATGCAGATGGTCACCATCGCCACGGCGGAAACCGTCGCCATCTGCTTTATCGTTAGAGAACGACTGACGCGCAACAAAACTTCTCCAGGCCACACAGGCGTGTAATGAGATGAAATTCGCAGCGAGTATATCCCAGGTCACGCGTTTTTTTCGCCGGGATAAAGGCGAAAAATCGGCAAGTTAGGTTATTTATGAAGTGATTCGGAATTATGCAGGTTTTGGCGTGAGTAAATGCATGCCAGGTCGCCATAAATGGCGCCCCTACGATATAAATTCTGTAGGGTCGCCATTTATGGCGACCTGGTTCATCCTCGTTCCGGATTACTGCGGATATGGCACCCAATCGCCGCCGTTCAGGCGGATCCACGGTTTGCCCTGATACATCATCACCACCGCATTATCGTTCTCGGACACCACCGGCGTCTGCGGCAGATTATCGGTCAGCACCGACATATTGACGTTCGGCGCGTTAAACACCTGACCATCCACCACGCGCGACACGATTTCCGAAATCGCCATCAGGCTGGTTGGCGTCTCCACGCTGAGCGGCTGCCCTTGATGCGGCGCTTTCATGCCAACAAACTTAATGCCGACCGGCACATGGGTGATATCCGGACTTGGGATGTCACGCAATCCCGACATCTGCATCTTGTCACCCTGCAGCGCTGCGCCGTGTTCCGGCACCACCAGCACCATCACGCGGCGACCCGATTTCTCCAGATTAGTCAGGAAAGCATCGAGCTGATCAAACAGCACTTTGGCGCGCGGCTGCCAGTCGGCGCTGCGCGTGCTGCCCAGCTCGCGCGTACCGTCGTGCAGCGGAATCAGGTTATAGAAGGTGGCGGAGCGCGCATCGCTGCTCTTGGTGCGATCGTCGAGCCAGCGCTGCATCAGCTGCGCATCATTGAATACCGGCGAGCCATCAAACGACGTCACCTCCGGCGCGATGCCCGCCTGCGACATCAACGGCGCCTGCAGGTTGCCCTCTTCGCGCAGCTCTTTGAGATAATTACCAAACACGCCGGTGTGATCCATCATCAACTGCTGTTTAAAGCCCAGCTTGGCCAGATTATCGAACAGATAACAGCGCTGATCGGTGGCTTTGTACAGATCGCTGTGCGAGCTCTGGCCGCAGCTGGCACGCAGCAGACGAATCCCCGCCGGGCCGCTGTAACCGGTGGCGGAGTTATAGTTGTTGAGCAGAATATCGAAGTGCTGCCACAGCGGATGATTGCGCAACTGCGCGACATTCAAATCCGACCATGACAGCGAACAGATATTGATCACCAGAATATCGAACGGCTGCGAATCGGCAGGCAATGCGTCCGGGAAGTGCGTTGAACGCTGGCGCTCGGCGTCGTAAAAACGGTTAAGCCACGCGGTAAGATTGGCGCTGGTTGGCGGCGCGGATTGATCGAGGCCATCTGGTGCTTTCGCCGCTGGCGTATCGTTGAGCTTCACCGTCGGCGTAGCGGCGCTGCTTGGCAGTAAATTCATTGCCGGTCCGGCAATCGTCAGCACGTTGAGCCAGATCAGCATCAGCGACACCAGCACGGTGACGCGAATCCACTGCGCGACAAACAGATACAGCACCAGCAGCACAAAGGCCGCGCCAATCATCTCCCAGTTGATAAAGCGATTGGCAAGGTCGAGCAAGTAACTGGGCGAGAAGCCCGCCAGCTGACTGCCCTGGCTCATGATCGAGCTGAGTCCCGGCAGCCAGGTATCGTGCCAGAACAGCGCAATGCCAATTGGCAGCGAAATCCACTGACGCAGACGATGCAGTCGCGCGCTCGGCAGCGGGAACAGCAGCCACGCCAGAAACACCAGATTACTCAGCGCGTGGAAATTGAGGTAGCCGTACCACAGCAGCGCAAATTTGATCAGGAAGTAAAAGTTCCAGCCACCGAGGCCGCGCCACCACGAACCGTGCATCGTGAATCTGTTATTCATGTTTATCCGTTTTATTGGTTTTGCGTTGCCACTGTCCTTCTGATTTCAATGCGCGCGTCGGCAGCAAACGCAGCAGCGGATTGGTGCCGCTGCGCGTGAGCCCGCGCCCAAACAGTGATCTCAGGAACAGTAAAATCAGTAACAGCAGGATCGCCACCTGCACCCAATCCATCAGTGTCATTAGTGGCTTGCTCCATCGAGGTTGAGGGTGATCGGCTGCGGCGTTTGTGCTCCGCGCTCAGGCACATCGGCCTGCGCAGCGACGGGCACAGCGGCCAGCGGCGCGGCTTGTCTGTCGCGCTGTATCACCGATGTCAGCTGACGAATTTTGTCCGCCTCCGACACGATCTGATTATCTTCAAACCAGACGATGCGATTGCTAAACAGCTCGTCATGCGGCAAGGAGAAGATTGATTTAAGCGCGATATCCAAATCGTTGAAGCGGCACGAAGAGAGGAACAGATAAATGCGGTCATTCACCAGCGTTACCAAATCGCCAAAGCGCCGCGGTTTACACAGCGTCAGAATCTGTTCGGGTTTCAGCTGCGGCACCGCGCGCAGCGCCACCAGCAAACCTTTGTCATTTTCCGGCAGCAACGTGTTGGCCATTAGCTGCTGCACCGCCGCGCAAAACGCGTCCAGCGGTAAATAGCCTTTCTGCTGCAAGGGCTGCAACGCCTGCATCAGTGCATTGAGATTGGCAGGCACATGGCGCGAGAACTGTTGCCCCTGAATCCCTTCCAGCATGGTAAGAAAACGCGACAAGCTGGCCGCCGTCGGCACGATGGCATTCACGCCGCAGGCCAGCAGCAAACGCTCATCACTGTAGCGCAGCGTGGCACTGATTTCGCGCACCACAATCTTAAGCGCGCTACCACGTGAACGGCGCAGACTATGGACCATGGTTGCTAAAGAATTAATGTCTTGGTTATGGACCAGGCTAAAGATGACGGTTGCCGCATTTGCCTGCTGAGCACGTGAGAACACGCTTTCGTTGTCACTAAATAATTGCCACTGCACAGAAAGTGGCGGTGCGCCTTCCAGCACACCCTCTTGCGCAAGGAATTGGTTTTCATCATTGCGGCTTAATGGAATATTTTGTTCTGCGTCATTTACGGCAATAAATTGATTATCACCGCAAATCAAACGGATCGCACGATCGGCCAGCAAATTATCTGCTGCAGACCACCAGTTAATTCGATATTGCCAACTGTCCTGCTGAAAATCTAAATGCGCGAGACCATCAAGCTGACGAAAATAAGCTTGCAGATGATGACGTAAGTGAATTATTGACGTGCCGGAGGTGATCATTAACAGCGTGATTTGTTTTTTAGTTATCAATCGACGCATGCGCTTAAGCCAAATGGCCAATTCATCGGGTGATAGTTTTCCCCACAACGCGGCATTACTATAAAAAATCACCAGTCCACTGCGGCTATTCAGCACGCGGGAAAAATCACTCTCCAGTTGCTGTAAGCTGCTTTTATTTGCTGGTAAGGAAAATAACGGCATACGCGCCGGACCCCCGATGGGATCGGGCGTCAGCAGCGCCTGCGGTTTCTCGTCAGCACTGATCAGTGTCGCCGCCTTTTGCTGGCTAACCACCTGACGCAAAAGCATTCCTGCATCTTCCTGACGCTGGCTAGTAATCCAGTAAAACCCTGGATTCTGCAGAGTATTTAATTCCTGCTGAATCTGCTGCAGGCCAAGCGCATAATGATTTTTCATATTTTATTCGCGATCGATACAATCCAGGCTAGTTTAATCCACACAGCCACAATTGGAACCGGTGAAATAAAAAATAGCCCGTTAGTGCAAATCACATTGATCTGCGGATAGCATTTGTCTTTACTTCAGGTTTAAACTTTACAAAAAATAGAATCACAATTCATCCGTTGTCGATTTTTCGGTGGCAAAAAAATAATGAAAACAGAAAATGCATTTTCGCTGAATGCTGCTAGCAGCGAAGAGCACGATGACATCAACGCTTTGAGTGATGCCTTTTCCCTTAAGGCATTTCGCTACATTGATATTGCCCGTGAAGCGCGACTTAATACCATTATGACGCGCTGGCCATTGCTGCGTGAAATAAGCGCGGCACAGGAGTCAGAACGTTAATGCCTGTTATAGCATTACAAGGATTGCGTGGCGGCTGTGGCGCCACTTCGCTGAGCGCCGCGCTCGGCTGGGCGTTTAACGCGCTGCAGCAATCGGTACTGGTTATCGACTTTTCCCGGGTAAATCAACTGGCTGCCCACTTTAATCTGTCGCTCAGCCACACTCAGGGTTGGGCACCTGCGCTGCTCGAACAGCAAGCGTGGCAGCAGTGCGCCCAGCGCTATCAAGCGGGGCTGGATTTTCTGCCGTTTGGCGCACTCACGCCGCAACAGCGCGCCCACATCACTACTATCAACTCAGAATTTGCCGCACCGCTGCTACATGCGTTACCGGCCCTGAAATCACACTACGACTGGATAATTTTCGACATCCCAGCGGATCTGTTGCCGTGGCAGCGATCATTCGTTGCCGCAGCCGATCGTCTGCTACAGGTGCTAACGCTGGATGCCAACTGCCAGTTGCGTCTGCATCACGCGCGTTTTCCTGCGCACACGCTGTTCCTGATCAACCAGTTCAACGCCAACAGCCAGCTGCAGCAGGATCTGCATCAGCTGTGGATCAGCTCGCTGAAAAACCTGGTTCCTCAGGTCATCCACCGCGATGAAGCGCTGGCGGAAGCGCTGATGATGAAGCAGCCGGTAGGCGAATATCGGCCGCATGCGCTGGCCAGTGAAGAGATCAACACGCTGGCCAACTGGCTACTGCTGCATGTGGCGGGAGGCGCGGCGTGAATCCATTACGCTGGCTGCTGATGCCGCAAGCGTGGCAGGCGCTGCAACGCCGCGCTCAACTGGCGCATCAGTATGGCGCGGGCCGCTTCACCATCGCACTGCATCTGATGTGGTGCGTGCTGGCGTGGTCGCTGTTGCGGCTGGAAACTCCCGGCTGGCAGCGCATCCTGCAACATCGTCAGCGTTACTATCCGCAAATTTCGCCGCTGCGCCCGCGACCGCTTGACCCGCTGCGCTATGCGCTGCAAAGCCTGTGGCTGATGCTGGTCTTGCCGCTCGACAAGCGCACGCGTAAAAGTTTTAGCGTCAAGCCGCTGTTTCGCTGGCGTGAACGCCTGTATCAATGGCTCGGCGCGCTGCCGGCACGGCTGGAACATAACCGTTTCGCTCAGCGCAGCGAACAACGTATTCAGGCGATGCCCGCGTGGTTGCGCCAGCTGCTGTTTATCGCGGCGGCGATTGTTGCCAGCCTGCTGGCGCTGCTGTGCATTTCGCAACCGTTCGGCATCACCACGCAGTTTGTCTTCGTGCTGCTGTTGTGGGGATTGGCGATGCTGGTGCGGCGCGTGCCGGGACGCTTGTCCACCATCATGTTGATCGTGTTATCGCTGACGATTTCCTGCCGTTATCTGTGGTGGCGCTATACCGAAACCCTCAACTGGGACGATCCGCTCAGTCTGACGTTTGGTCTGCTGCTGATTGGTGCCGAAACCTATGCGTGGGCGGTATTGGTGCTGGGTTATTTCCAGACGCTGTGGCCGCTCAATCGTCAGCCGGTTTCGATGCCGCCGGACATTACCTCGTGGCCGAGCGTCGATATTCTGGTGCCGACCTACAACGAACCGCTCAGCGTGGTGAAGCCAACCATCTACGCAGCGATGGGCATCGACTGGCCGCAGGACAAACTGAATATCTACCTGCTGGATGACGGCACGCGCGAAGAGTTCCGCGAGTTTGCCGCCAGCGTTGGCGTCAATTACGTGGTGCGCCCGACTCACGAACATGCCAAAGCGGGCAACATCAACCATGCGTTGAAAGCCGTATGCCGCAGCGAGTATGTGGCGATTTTTGACTGTGACCATGTGCCGACGCGCTCATTCCTGCAGCTGACCATGGGCTGGTTCCTGAAAGATCATCAGCTGGCGATGCTGCAAACACCACACCATTTCTTCTCGCCCGATCCGTTCGAACGTAACCTCGGCCGCTTCCGCCAAACGCCTAACGAAGGCTCGCTGTTCTACGGTTTGGTGCAGGATGGCAACGATACCTGGGATGCGGCGTTCTTCTGCGGCTCCTGCGCCGTATTGCGCCGTACCGCGCTGGATCAGATTGGCGGCATTGCGGTAGAAACCGTCACCGAAGATGCGCATACCTCGCTGCGTCTGCATCGCCAGGGTTACACCTCGGCGTATATCCGTATTCCACAGGCTGCCGGTTTGGCCACCGAGAGTTTGTCCGCGCATATCGGCCAGCGTATCCGCTGGGCACGCGGCATGGTGCAGATTTTCCGCCTCGATAACCCGCTATTTGGCAAAGGGTTAAAGCTGGTGCAGCGCCTGTGTTACGCCAACGCCATGCTGCACTTTCTCGCCGGGATTCCGCGCCTGATCTTCCTGCTGGCACCGCTGGCGTTTCTGCTGTTCCACGCCTACATCATCTACGCGCCCGCGCTGGCGATCGCCATCTACGTGCTGCCGCACATGCTGCACACCAGTTTGACCAACTCGCGCATTCAGGGCCGCTGGCGTCACTCATTCTGGAGCGAAGTGTATGAAACCGTGCTGGCGTGGTACATCGCGCGGCCAACCACGGTGGCGCTGTTCAATCCGCACAAAGGCAAGTTCAACGTGACTGCCAAAGGCGGTTTGGTGGCCGAGCGTCATCTCGATTGGGTGATTACCAAGCCGTACATGATGCTGGTGCTGCTGAATATCGCCGGTATCGGCATGGCCTTCTGGCGCATGGCGTACGGTCCGGCCAACGAAATGCTCACCATTTGGGTCAGCCTGGTGTGGGTGATTTACAACATGATTATCCTCGGCGGCGCGGTGGCGGTGTCGGTTGAAGCGCGCCAAATCCGCGAAGCGCATCGTGTGGAAATCGCCATGCCCGCCGCCATCGCGCGTGAGGATGGACACATGGTGCCGTGCACGCTGCGCGACTATTCCGATGGCGGCGTGGGCGTTGAGCTGCGTGAAGCCGATGCGCTGAAAGAGGACGAAACCGTGTCGCTGCTGCTGCGCCGTGGTCAGCAAGAGTTCAGCTTCCCGTGTCAGGTGCAGCGCGTGTTTGGCCGTCGCGCCGGCATTCGTTTGCATCAACTCAGCACGCGCCAACACATTGAATTTATTCAGTGCACTTTCGCTCGCGCCGATACCTGGGCGCTGTGGCAGGACGGTTTCCCGGAAGACAAACCGGTGCAAAGTCTGGCCGACATTATGGTGCTGGGTTTTAAAGGCTATCTGCGTCTGGCCGAGTATGGCCCTGCGCCGCTGCGCCGTCTATTCCGTGGCCTCACCGCATTGGTGAGCTGGCTGGCGACATTGCTGCCGCAGCGTATTGACCGCCAGCCCGCGACGATCAAAACCGATTTTACTTAAGTTGATGATATGACCATGACGAAAAAACTGAGTTGGTTCACCGCCCTGATGCTGGGCTGCGTAGCTGTGGTGCAGGCCGCGCCACAGACCTCTGGCGCCCTCAATGCGCCGCAGCCGTTACCGGAGGTGAACGCGTTGGTCGACGCCAACGCGCCGCTGCGTGACAGCCAGCTGGTGTTTAATCAGGTCGCCCCACCGCCCGGCAGCATGACGCTGCGCGGAACCGAACCGAGCAGCCAGATTGAGTTTGGCGTGCGCAGCGATGAAGTGGTGACGCGTGCGCTGCTGAATCTGAGCTATCGTCCGTCGCCAGCGCTGATTCCCACGCTGTCGCAGCTTAAGGTCTATCTCAACGATGAATTGGTGGGATTGGTGACCGTCACCGCCGATCAGCTTGGCAAAGAGAATCAAACGCAGATCCCTATCGATCCACGCTTTATCAGCGACTTCAACCGCGTGCGCCTTGAGCTGGTTGGTCACTACGCCAACGTGTGTGAAAACCCGGCCAACAGCACCATCTGGCTGGATATCGGCAAAGCCAGCAAACTCGATTTGACGCTGCAAAAGCTGCCGTTAAAGAACGATCTGTCGCATTTCCCGGAGCCGTTCTTTGATACGCGCGACAGCCGTCCGCTGCAGCTGCCGATGGTCTTTAACGCCCAGCCGAATTTGCTGCAACAGCGTGCGGCCGGGGTTCTGGCTTCATGGTTTGGCAGCAAAGCGCAGTGGCGCGGACAATCTTTCCCGGTGCTGTATAACCAGCTGCCCAAAGAGCAGCATGCGGTGGTGTTTGCCACCAATGATCATCGTCCCGACTTCCTGAAAGACCTGCCGCCGGTGGAGAAACCGACGTTGGAGATGGTGAATCAGCCAGACAATCCGTACGAGAAGATGCTGCTGATTCTGGGTCGCGACGATCAGGATCTGTTAACTGCGGTGGAAGGGATTGCACAAGGTCAGCTGCTGCTGCGCGGCGATACCTCAACCATCGACAGCGTAAAACTGTTGGCCGCGCGCCAGGCGTACGATGCACCGAACTGGGTGCGCACCGATCGCCGCACTACCTTTGCCGAGCTGACGCAGTATCAAAATCAGCTACAGGGCGACGGCTTACAGCCGAATCCGATCAGCCTGACGCTGAATCTGCCACCGGATCTGTTCCTGGTGCGCGCGCGCGGTATCGATATGGATCTGCGCTACCGCTACACCTCGCCGATTCAGCAGGATGGATCGCGCCTCGCGGTGCATCTCAACAATCAGTTCATGCAGGATTATCCGCTGACGCCGAAAGATACCGCCGGTCAGCAGCTGATGCGCATTCCGCTGATGCAGGGTTTGCAGGATAGCAATCGCCAGTTGACCATTCCGGCGCTGCGCCTCGGTGTGGTGAATCAGCTGCGCTTTAACTTTGATTACGCTAACACCTTTATCGGTGGCACCGCCGATGGCCGCTGCGAAACCGTCACCGCCGTCGGACATCACGTGGTGATCGACGATACCTCGAGCATCGATTTCTCCGGCTATCGTCATTACATCGAAATGCCGTCGCTGGGTGCGTTCGCCAACGCCGGTTTCCCGTACAGCCGCTACGCCGATCTGGCGCAAACGCTGGTGCTGGTGCAGCCTAAACCGAGCAATGACGAAGTCAGCACGCTGCTCAATGCGCTCGGCAGCATCGGCGCGCAAACCGGTTATCCTGCGCTGCGCGTGCAGATGAGCGATGACTGGAGCAAAGCGAAATCAGCGGATGCGGATATGTTGATGATCGGCGGCATTCCGCCGGATCTGCAGGACGACACCAAGATCCCGCTGCTGGCCGATGCCGCACGCAGCTGGATCAGCATGCCTGCACGCAGCAATGCGGCGGCCAACGTGCCGATTTCTGACAGTGAACGCGCTGCGGAAAGCCAAACCACCATCAGCTCACGCGGGCCGATGGGCGCCATTGTTGGCTTCCAGTCACCGTTTAACGATCAACGCAGCGTCGTGGCGCTGCTGGCCGACAGCCCACGCGGCTGGGAATTGCTGAATAATGCATTGCTCGACAGCGGCAAACGCGCGGCGGTGTTCGGTTCCGCTGCGGTGATCCGTGAGTCAGGCGTGAATAGCATTCGTGTCGGCGAAACCTATTACGTGGGTCACCTGCCGTGGTGGGAACGTCTATGGAATCTGCTGGCAACGCATCCGGTGTGGCTGGCGATTTGCGCGGTTGTGGTGGTGATTCTGTTTGCGCTGATGGCGTGGCGTTTAATGCGCATGGTGAGCCGTCGCCGTCTGGCCGAGCTGGATGACGATGAATAAACTGCAGCTTGGATTGCTGATTGGCAGCACGCTCGGGGCGTTAGCCGGTTCGGCTGCCGCCCCGATCGGTCCACAGGTTTCGCCGGTCGAGTGGCTGCTGATGCAGATTCGCACCGGCGAATCGACCAACAAACTCGATCTGGTGCAGCAATCGCTCTATCGGTTGGAAAAAATCGATCCTGATAATCCGCAGGTGCTGGCGGCGCAAATCCGCATGGCATTGCGTCAGGGCGATCAGGCCAAAGCGCAAAAACTGCTGGATGAACTGAAGCGCGTGGCACCGAATGCCGCTGCCACGCGCGAATCGGCAGCTGGATTGCGTCTGGTGACCGCAGAAGGTCGTCAGCAGCTGCAGCAGGCACGTTTGCTGGCCACCGCCGGACACGTCGCCGAAGCCAAAGCCGCGTGGGACGCGCTGTTCCACGGCGTGTTCCCCGATGTGAATACCGAGCTGGAGTATTGGCGGTTGGTGGCGCGTTTACCCGGCCAGCAGCCGCAAGCGTATCAACAGCTGCAGGCGCTGGAGCAGCGCTATCCCGGCAACATCGGCGTTGAGCTGCAGCTGGCGCGCATGGCGTTTGATAACAATCAGCCGGGCGAAGCCTTTACGCAGCTGCGTCGTCTCGCCAACCGCAACGGCGGACGCGATGCCGCCTCCGAGCTGTGGTTGCAGCAGATCCAGAATCAGCCGGTGAGCGAACGTAGCGTCGCCAGCCTGCAGCAATATCTGCAAACCTTCACCGAAGGCGATGCTCAGCAGCGCGGTCTGCAAGAGCTGGCACGTCAGCAAAAACTGCTCGCCGATCCCGCGTATCGCCAGCGCATGCGTGGTTTGGCGCTGGTGGATGCCGGTGGCGGCGCAAATGCGATTGCCACACTCAATGCCGCCTTAAAAGCCAATCCTAACGATGCCGAACTGATGGGCGCGATGGGCCAGGCGCAGGCGCGAGCCAACAATCGCGCCGCCGCCATTAGCTGGCTGGAGAAAGCGATTCAGGCCGGCCAGGCCAGCACGCAGATCGGCAAGTGGCAGTCTCTGTTGCAAACCAACCGCTACTGGCTGGCGATCAACAATGGTGATGCGGCGCTGAAAAAAGGCGATATCGCGGCGGCGGAGCGTTATTACCGCAGCGCGCAGGCGCTGGATAATCGCGATAGCTGGGCGCTGATTGGCCTGGGTGATGCGGCGCTGGCGCGCAAGAACGCCGCGCAGGCAGAAAGTTTTTGGCAGCAGGCGCTGCGGCGGGATCGCAGCAATAGCACGGCGAAAAGTCGTCTGCTACAGCTGCGTACCGATGCGCTAATGGCCGAAGCCGATGCGCTGGCGCAGCAAGGTCAATGGCGTCAGGCGGCGGAGAAATATCGCCAGGCGGCGCAGGCGAATCCTGATGATATCTGGCTCGCTTATCGACTGGCTGGCGCGCTGCGCAACGGCGGCGAAGAAACCCAGGGCGCGCAGGTGATGGATGCGATGGTGCGCCAGCATCCTCAGGAACCCGCCGCGCTGTATGCGTCGGCGCTGTGGCTGGCTTCCGGCGACCGCGATGACGCGGCGCTGGCGACCTTGCATCGCCTGCCCACATCGCGCTGGGACAGCAACATGCATGAGCTGGCCGATCGTCTCGAGCAGGACAAAGTGTTTTCCCGCGCCGGTGATTTACGCACGCGCGGCGATGAAACGGCGGCGATTGCGCTGCTGAAACAGCAACCCGCTTCCATTCGCCGCGATATCACGCTGGCCGATTGGGCGCTGGAGCGCGGCGATGCCCGCAGCGCGCTGGCGAGCTATCAAAAGGTGCTGCAGCAAGACAGTAAAAACGGCGATGCGGCGCTGGGTCGCATCGAAGCCTTGATTGCGTTGAAACGACCTGCGGAAGCGCAACGCGCGTTACAAACCTTGCCGCCGAGCGTAGCGCAGCAAAGCGTCAACAGCGGGCGACGCGTGGCGATCGCCTGGCAAAACAGTGGCGATGCCGATCGTGCCCAACAGATGTTTGCTGAGCTGAAAACCCGCGCGACGAAACTGGCACCGTCGCACGAAAAAGCGCTGGTGTATCGCGATGCAGCGCGGCTGGACACGCAGTTGCAACAGCCCGCACAAGCGCAGCAGGATTATCAGCTGGCGATGGCCGCAAGCGGCATCAGCCCGGATGTGCCACAGGATAACGATCGCTATACGGCATTAACCCGCAATCAGGCGCAGGATGACTGGCTGAAACGCAGCATCCGCAGCGACGCCAGCGATCTGTATCGCCAGCAGGACACCACGTTCACACTGGAGCAGGATTACTCGCGCAACAAAGGCAACGGCGGCACCTCCGATTTCACCGCGCATACCACCATGATGCAGGCAGAAACGCCGCTGGCTGATGGCCGCAGCTTTGTGCGCGTGGATCATGTGCTGGTTTCAGCCGGCACCTTCTCCACCACCAACGGCAGCCACAGCGAGCAATTCGGTAGCTGTAACGATGACAATTCTGGCGGATGCAGCCGCGACTTTAACCAGCGCGATGAAGGCACCGCGCTGGGCGTGGGCTGGCATAACGATATATGGTCGGCGGATGTCGGCACGACGCCGCTCGGCTTCGAGACCCGCAACTGGGTCGGCGGCGTCAACTGGAAAACCGACGTCAAAGACATTGGCCTGACGTTCACCGCATCACGCCGACCGATCTCCAGTTCGCTGCTGGCGTACGCAGGCGCACGCGATCCCGCTGCGAACGGCGGCAAAACCTGGGGCGGCGTAGTGGCAACCGGCGGCTCGCTCGGGCTGAGTTACGATCAGGGCGGCGCGCATGGCGTGTGGGCCGATATCAGTGCGCATCAACTCAGCGGTGATAACGTCGCGGATAATAGCCGCGAACGCCTGATGGCAGGCTATTACTACAAGCTGATTAATGAAGATAATCGCCGCGCCACCGTTGGCCTGAACAGCATGCTGTGGCATTACCAAAAGGATCTCAGCGACTACACCTTCGGCCAGGGCGGCTATTACAGCCCGCAGCAATATTTCTCGCTGTCGGTGCCGGTGACCTATCGCCAGCGCACGGAAAACTGGTCATTTGATCTCGGCGGCTCGGTTTCCTGGTCGCAATCGCATACCGACGGGCAGCAGCGCTATCCGGTCAATCCGGGCTTCACGCTGGCATCCAATCCCACCTCAGACAGCAGTTCGGGTACCGGTTTTGGCTACACGCTGCAGGCGCTGGTGGAGCGACGCATTACGCCGCACTGGTCGGTGGGATTGGCGATGGATATTCAACAGGCGAAGGATTACACCCCAAGCCACGGTTTGATTTTCATGCGCTACTCCATGTCCGGCTGGAACGGCGATATGGATATGCCACCACAACCGCTGACGCCGTATGCGGATTTTAAATAGGTATTAATGGAGGTCGCCATAAATGGCGACCCTACGGGTAAGTTGCAGGTTTTGTAGATACCGTCTTGCCAGTTATCTGGCAAGACATATTTCGGCGTCGAACGG
>NZ_DALYOQ010000032.1:0-5587 GCF_031974595.1 Pantoea sp. CTOTU46764
CCGACTGCGATCTCTATTCAGTAAGAAGGAGAGCATTATGAGCGATCAAACTGTTATCAATCCAACCAGCACCCTCACATCGTCACCTGCGGAAGATTTCGCCAACGAAGTGGCTACGCCCGTCGCGGCACCTGTGGAGGCTGCGCCTGTTGCTGCAGCCGACGCGCCGCCAGCCGCCGCCGCGACGCAGAGCCATGACGCCAGTCAGGCGTTCTCAGAAGGCGTGAAGGATTTCGGCCGCGCGTTTAGCTTTGTCGAGCAGGGCGTAATAAAACTGGGTGATGCCGCGAAGGATGAGCTGATTGAGCTGGCGAGGAAATATTTGTAATGCCTGAGGTTGCATTATCGGGGACCCGGATGTCCCCTGTTTACTCACGGGTTTTAGTCACTTCCGATTATTCCTAAGGCAGCTTCGATATTTTGCACTATCATTAACCCTTCAAGCGTTATTTAAATCGTCTTATTAAGCGAAAAGGAAGATAGCATGAGTGATACAGAAATTGTAAAAACCAAAATTGACTACCTGCGTGATGTCACCTCCCAGCTTAAAGAGATGCGCCACTACGCGCAGACTAACACTGAGACGCTGTCTGCCCACTGGCTGGCGTTTGACGCGGGTGAGTATAAAGACACCGAATACGCGGGTCGCTTCGACACCTTGTTAAACAAACAAGGTAAACTGCTGGATGACATTGATGAGGCGATTCAGGATCTGGAAATCGCCATCAACAATGCTGAGCAGGAGAGCTAAGCCTCTGACGCACTGGTGGCCTAATCGGCCACCAGCCACATTTCTGCCTCATCGAACATTTCTTCGACAATCCGCGCAACCGTCGCTTTATCGTTCTTGCTCAAATCGGTATCTATGGCGTTACGTTCCATTGGTTTGACGCGTACCTCAATATCGGGAAAGACGCGCTGTACACGCTTTTCCAACTCCTGCAAAATCATCTCACGTGCGCCCGGTAATCCAGCCACGTTACGCTTATCGTAAATCAACTCCACAAACATCAGGGTCGTTCCATTCATTGGATCGGGTGCGATATAGTACTGTAAATAAAAACAGGGGTAAATATGCGCCAACTGGTTATCGATATCTTATTGAAAATGGCAAAAATGGATGTGGAAGCAAAAGAGCTGGTGGCGCAGGTTGAGGCGCAGTCGTTATTGATCGCGGCGCTACTGATTCAGGCAAAAGAGAATAACTCATTGACCATTTCCGACACGGTGCAGGAGGCGATCGTCACCGCATCGCGCGCGTCGCAGGAGTTTTTACAGTCTGATGTGGATCTGCTGCTAACCCACGTCAATCGTCTACTGGCGGTAGCGAGTTATATCGAAGTCAAAGGGATCGAGCGGGAAGGGTAGAAAAATATGACCTCTGGAAGTGGAAATCCAGCAACACTTCCAGAGGCGGTGCAACAGCACCATTCGTTCAAGGACAATCTACGACTGACGTCGTGATGAGTAAGTTATACAAGTTTTCTCAACTTGTACAACTTTTTCCTGAACATTTTGTGTGGTTGGCGATGTATCTTTGATGCCGTTACAGTACGTGGCCGATTACAACTCGTTTTTGATGCAGAACTCTTCCCACGTCATGCCTAAGGCTTCTGCGTGAGATTTCAGATACTTTTCAATGGCATCCGCGGCAACGGCTTTATCGGGTTCCGCCAGCTGAATGGAAAACAGCATGCCATCCAGCTTCTTCTGACGCAAAAAAGCGGCATAAATACGTTCTGCATGCCAGTCGCGTAACTGCGCTAATGACAGGTTCGCCTGGCGGGCATCGCTTTCGGTGAGTTCATCCAGTGCAGACTGGAAATCGGGGTGGGCGGCGAAAAACATCGTGCGCGCCTGAGCGTAATACTCTTCTGGGGTTTTCATTCGGTGTTCCTGCATATCAACTTGCGCGCTAGTGTAACGCGCGCAAGCTGCGTTGTCAGGATTCCGCTGCCGGATCGATATTCGTGGCAACCAGGTGCGCATTAATGCGCACCTTACAAAACCACACTCGCTACAAATCCCGTAGGGTCGCCATTTATGGCGACCACAACATCAATGCAACTGCTGATAAATTTGCGTAACGTCCTGCTGATTCTTCGCCAGTGTCTCATCCAGCGTCAGTTTGCCGCTCAGCATATCCGCCAGATTCTGCCCGACGGCGTTCCCCATCTGGTCAAATCCGGGAATGCTCACATACTGCACGCCCTGATAAGGCACAGGGTTGAGCGTGGGCTGCTCGACGGTCGCCGAATCAATCGCCGCACGTACCTGCGCGGCATACGGCGCCAGACGCTGATAGCTCGCCTGCTGATAAGTGGAATTGCGGCTGCCGGGCGGCACCGCGCCCCAGCCGACGGTATCGGCCACTTGCTGAATGTACTGTTTGGATGTCGCCCAGCTAATAAAGGCTATCGCCGCCTCGCGATTCGGCGTGTTAGCCGGTACCGCCAGCGCCCACGACCATAACCAGTTCGAACCATTACGCGTGATGCCGCCCGGCGCAGGCGCAAAGGCCAGCTTATCGGCGACTAATGAGATCTGCGGATTAACCAGCAAACCCGCCGCGACTGTGCTGTCGATCCACATTGCGCATTTGCCTTGCGCGGTCAGGCGTAGAATCTGGCCGAAACTGTTTTTCACCGTATCCGGCGGGCCATCCTGCTTCACCACCTGCAGATAATCACTCAGCGCCTCGCGCCACTCCGGCGAGTTGAGCGTTGGCTGCCAGTTTTCATCGAACCACTGCGCGCCATAGGCATTCGCCATGGTGGTCATAAACGCCACGTTATCGCCCCAGCCAGGCTGGCCGCGCAGGCACAGGCCGTAAATGCCTTTTTGCGCGTCGGTGAGTTTGGCGGCGAAGTTCTTGATATCGGTCCAGTCGGGATTGTCCGGCATGGTTAACCCTTTCTGCGCAAAAAGATCCTTGCGGTAGTAGGTCATGCTGCTTTCCCCGTAGAACGGCAGGGCGTAGAGCGTTTGCTGGAACGACAGCGCTTTGCGCACCGGCGTGATGAGATCATCGCTGTCGTAATCGGCGGGCAGCTTATTCAACGGCGCCAGCCAGCCTTTTTCGCCCCACAGCGGCGCTTCATAGGTGCCGACGGTGATGACATCGAACTGCGCCTGGCCGCTGTTCATCGCCGACAGCACCGCCTGACGCAATGCGCCATCGTCCATCACATGCCATTGCAGTTTGACGTCCGGATGCTCCTGTTCGTAGCGCGTGGCGAGCTGCTGCATGATGGTCATATCACCGTTGGCGATGGTAGCGATATTCAGCGTGGTCGCCGCGTGGCTCAGCAGTGGCGTGGCGAGTAACATCGCGAGAAGTTTACGCATCATCTCGCTCCTTAGCGCGTTTGCAGGCGGAAGAAGGCCATCTTCTCCACCAGCAATCCGGCATGTTCGCTAACAGTCTGGCTGGCGGCGCTGGCTTCCTGCACCAGCGAGGCGTTTTGCTGCGTCGCACCATCCATCTGAATCACAGCGGTGTTGACCTGTTCGATGCCGCTGGATTGCTGGCGGCTGGCCACGGCGATTTCCCCGACAATATCCACCACGCGCGCCACGCCCAAATTGATGTCATTGAGCATCGCGCCAGAACGCTGCACCAGCGCGCTGCCGGCTTCAACTTTACCGACGCTGGCATCAATCAACGCTTTGATCTCGTGCGCGGCTCCGGCGGAACGTTGCGCCAGTTGACGCACTTCGGATGCCACCACGGCAAAGCCGCGTCCCTGTTCGCCTGCGCGTGCCGCTTCGACTGCCGCATTCAGCGCCAGCAGGTTAGTCTGGAAGGCGATCTCATCGATCACCCGGTTGATATCGGCGATGCGTTTGCTGGAGGATTCGATCTCCTCCATCGCGCTGACCGCGTCACGCAATACGCTGCTGCCGCGTTCGGCCTGATGACGCACATCGGTGGCCAGTTCATTGGCCTGCGCGGCGTTATCAGCGTTGTGTTTCACCGTGGCGGTCATCTGCTCCATGCTGGCAGCGGTTTGCTCCAGCGAGCTGGCCTGCGAATGGGTGCGTTCAGAGAGATCGTCATTGCCGTCGGCCATCTGACGCGCCGCATCACTCAGTGCGCTGGCGCTTTCGCCTACGTCGCGCACAATCTCCGCCAGACGCACATCCATGCGCAGTAGCGACTGCATCAGTTCGCCCATCTCATCGCGCGAAACGCTGCCGAT
This sequence comes from Pantoea sp. CTOTU46764, assembly GCF_031974595.1. Lineage (NCBI taxonomy): Bacteria > Pseudomonadati > Pseudomonadota > Gammaproteobacteria > Enterobacterales > Erwiniaceae > Pantoea > Pantoea sp. CTOTU46764. The sequence goes on from NZ_DALYOQ010000032.1 coordinate 4,203, forward strand.
ATCATGATTCAGTTCACCGGCCGCAATCGATTCGGCCAGTTCGCGTGCCTGACCAATCGACCGGTTGATCGAGCGGATCAGCAACCAGCCGGACACCAGCGCCACGCTTAGTCCGACCAGCAGTATGATAATCAGGCTGTTACGCGCCAGCTGGTAATCGCTGTTGCTCTGCCGATAGGTGAGTTCTGCATGCTGGCGCATTAACGCATCAAGCTGATCGATGTCCTGTTGCAGCAGCTGACTGCCGCTGCGCAGGCGGGTTTCAATCACCACCAGCGCGCCGGATGGGTTGCCGCCCTTCAGCAGTTCTCCGGCATCTTTCAGCGCGCTTTGCCAGCCGTCGAGATGGGTGATGAATTGCTGGCTGAGGGGTTTGGTTTGTGCATCAAACGCCAGCTGCTGCCAGGTTTGATGGTCTTTCGCAATCTGCTCGCCGTAATGCGCGATGCGCGCCAGACGTTTCTCCACTTCGCTGCTGTCGGTCCAGTAGCGCAGGGCATCGAAAAGGGTCGAGGACTGTTCCTGCACCATGCGGTACAGGCGGGACGAATATTGCAGCGGTAACAGCTCATTTTGGTAGGCGTTTTGCGCCCGTTGGTCGGCGGCGCGCAGGCCGATGATTCCCCAGATGGCGGCAACAATCAGTAAAATGCACAGCAGGCCAACAATCGATGTCAGACGCGCGCGAAGAGTCAATCGCATAACGGTGTTCTCCGTAACGAAGGTGAGTGTGTAGTCGGTCATTATTGTTTTTGCAGGTTCTTTTAACTCCTGAAGGGTTATCGGCCGTTAAATGAGCAGCTTGAGGAAAAACGAGCGTCGCGTAGCAGATACCTTGCGCAACGGATGGGAAAAATTATAACGTAGCCGCCATTGATGCGAGTGTAGGGATCGAGAATGAAAAAGTGGATGATAGTGGCCGCGCTGGCGCTGAGTGGCTGTGCGCAGATCAGCAATTATGACCAGGCCGTGAAAACTCCGGCGCCGCTGGAGCTGCAAGGCAACTGGCAAACCGTGGGCCCGCAAAGCAAGCTGATCAGCAAGCAAGCGATGGGCAGCCTGATTATCGGTGCCGAAGGCGACACGCTGGATTGCCGCCAGTGGCAGCGCGTGATTGCCAAACCGGGCAAATTAACCCGTCTGGGCGATGATTGGGTTAACGTGACGCGCCAGGTGCGCGTGATGCCGCTGGTGCTGGAGAACGGTGAGCTGCGTTACGATGGGTTGAGACTGCGTAAAGTGGATCGGCCAACCGTTGAGTGCCAGCAGGCGCTGGAAGAGGTGGCGAAACGTCCGAACGAGGCGGTGATTCAGGATATCGAGCCAGAGATTATGCGCCCGGTTTCGACGGCGACGCAGAAGTAGTTTTCCCTCACCCTAACCCT
>NZ_DALYOQ010000032.1:5597-11424 GCF_031974595.1 Pantoea sp. CTOTU46764
AGCATCTCCCTCTCCCTGTGGGAGAGGGCCGGGGTGAGGGCATCAGCGCGCAGAGTCCTAAATTTAACCCTGCGGCAAATACACGCTACCTTGCCTACCATACGCGCTCATCACCGATTTCTGCATCGATGACTGGCCCACCAGCTGCGTCAATTCATCCATACGCAACTGCAGCAGACGTTTCACTTCGCTCTCATTATCAAGAATATGGCGTAACACCGGACGCAACTGCTCTTGCAGCTGGCGCGACGGTGCGGCGGCTTCGGTTGTTTGCGCCAGTCTTTGCACCGCACTGACATAGTCCACTTCCTTGGTAATCAAATCATCCCATTCGCCGTCTGCTGCCAAACGCAGCATTCCGTGGCTGAGGTCGAGTAACTGTTGGTAAACGGTGACAAGTGACGGTGCAATATTCATTAAACGGCGTCCTGAAGGTGTTGGGATTGTACGACTTCTTTCCAGGCATCAGAGATATTGCGCAGAAGACCTTCAACTTCTTCGAGGGCTTCGACATCATTACGCAGATTAGCCTGAACCAGACGACGAACCATATAGGAATAGAGCCCTAACAGGTTGTCGGTCAGGTCATCGCCTGATTGCTCATCGAGGCCCTGCTTGAGTCCGCCCTCGATGATGTTAATGGCCTTGGAAATCGAGTTACCTTTTCCCTGGATATTGTTGTCCTGCATAAACAGGCGGGCGCGGACCAGTGCGCTGATCGCACCGTCAAACAGCAAGGTAACCAGCTGTTGTTGATTGGCGCTCATCACTGAGCTCTCCACCCCGATTTTTGCGTAGGCTTGTGTGCCATTAGCGCTGTACATGGTCACTCCTAATTATTTTGAACTGCTTGACGTCATATTCTCGAACTGCTGCGTCAGATAATCGCTGGTGCTGTTCAACGAGTTCATGGTGACGTCGAGTTGCGTAAACTGCGCTTTGTAACGCGCAATCAGGTTATTGATGCGCGTATTGGTGCTGTTGTACTGCTCAGTCAGGGTATTCAGCGTTTTACTGACACCATCTTTCGCCGACTGAATGCTGCCGGTTGATGACAGCCAGCTGGTCAGGTTTGTCGCCAGCTTCGTGGTAATGCCGGTGGTTTTACCGTCACCCACAATCATCTCTTTAATGCCCGTAGGATCTTTGGTGAGTTCCGTTTTTAACTTATCGGCATCCAACGTTAATTCGCCGGTGGTGGGATCCGACGTCACGCCAATCTGTGCCAGCGTTTTATACGCTGATGAACTCGTATTGTTGGTCAGTAGACTTTTAATCTGGGTTTGAATGCTGCGCAGAGTGCTATCCCCGAGCAGGGCACCATTGCTGGAATCTTGCGCATCTGAACCGGTATCCACCGCAGTGTATTTGGTCAGCGCGTTGAACTGATCAAGCAGGTTGTTATACGCATCAACGAAGTTAGAAATAGCCGTTGAGGCTTTAGAAGTATCTTGGGTAATGGTCAGCGATTGATTTCCACTGGTGACATCACTCAGATTCAACGTGATTCCTTCCAGCGCATCACTAATGGTGTTGGTGCTGCTGGTGATAGCCACGTTATTCACGGTTAATTCAGCATCTTGCGCTTTAACGCTGAGGTCGAGTGGGTTATCGGCATCACTTTTCGTGGCATCAAAACCGACAATGCCCTGCAAAGTGTCATCGCCGGTCACGGTGACTGAGGAGACCGCATTCGCTTCACCGGTTTTCGACGCGGTGAGTGAAAGGCGGTATTCACCGTCAGCGACTTTAATAATGCTCGCGCTTACGCCCGCACCGGCGCCGTTAATCGCATCACGCATACCGGTCAGCGAAGTTTGATCGCTGGTCAGCGTAATGTCTTTGCTGGTGCCGTCCGCCAATTTGATCGACAAGGTGCGGCTGGCATCAGAACTACCCAGTGCGGTGGTATTACTGGTTTGAATACCGGAAGTCAGCGTTTGTGCCTGCGCCAGTTGCGTAACGCTGATGCTGTATTTGCCCGCAACGGTGTTGCCCGATGTCGTTGCGCTGAACGCACTTGAGGTGCTGGTTGCCGTAGTCGCGCTAAACAGATCTGCGCTATTCAGCGCGGTGTTCGCGGTTTGAAAGGCGGTTAATGCACTGGATAACGTACCGTAGGCGCTCAGTTTGGCTGTGTACGCGCTCTGCTGAGTGGTGATGGGTTTGAGTGACGCTTTTTCTGCTGTGGTTAAATTATCCAGAATCGTGCTTAAGTCGAGGCCTGAACCGACACCGAGGGTAGAGATACTAGCCATGTTGTTTCCTTTTCATGTCGACACGGAAAGTGATACCGCGGTTATCGGCTTTATAGGCTCAAAGTTTAGAATTTTTTACCAGCGGCTAATAAAGCGAATAAGGCATATAGAGAAGGGTATTTCTGGCGCTAGAAAAAATGATCAAGTCGGACTAAAGATGTCTACAGAGAGGGCGATAAAGATAAGCGTGACAGGTTGAAGGGAAAAATTTTCACCTGGTCCTAAAAAAAATCTAAAGGTTGTTCAAGGGCAGACGATAACAACTTTGACGGCGCTGAAGCCGGCGGGTTGAAGCCCACACCTTAACCGAAAGACTTGATTAACAGGAATAATTATCATGGCCCAAGTCATTAATACCAACAGCCTCTCGCTGATCACACAGAACAACATCAACAAAAACCAGTCTGCAATGTCTACCGCTATTGAGCGCCTGTCTTCAGGTCTGCGTATCAACAGCGCTAAAGATGACGCAGCAGGCCAGGCCATTGCTAACCGCTTCCAGTCTAACATCAACGGTTTGACTCAGGCGGCACGTAACGCCAACGACGGTATTTCTGCAGCGCAGACCACTGAAGGCGCACTGTCAGAAATCAACAACAACTTGCAGCGTGTTCGTGAACTGACTGTACAGTCTCAGAACGGCACCAATAGCCAGTCTGACCTGGACTCAATCCAGGACGAAATCAAATCCCGTCTGGACGAAATTGACCGCGTATCTGGTCAGACCACTTTCAACGGCGTGAACGTGCTGGCTAAAGACGGTTCTATGAAAATCCAGGTTGGTGCAAATGATGGTGAAACTATCACAATTGACCTGAAGAAAATTGATTCCTCTACTTTGAACCTGAGCGGTTTCAACGTAAATGGTAAAGGTGGTGTGGCTAATACTGTAGCATCAGCGACTGATATGACTGCAGCTGGCTTCACGTTGAGTGGGTCAACTTACACTGGCTCAGCAGGCTTTACTGCTGCATCTTCAGCCAATGTTCTTAGCAGCTTGACCAATACTAGTACTGTTACCACCGCCGCAGTTGTAAACGACGGCCTTTCAGCTGCTGGTAATACCTATAAATATAATAGTGCTTCGAATAGTTTCACTTTCGATGAAGCTAACGTAACCGCAGCTAAGGCTACTAGCTATTTAAATCCAACAGCCACTGATACAACCAAAGCTACAGTGACTATTGGTACCACTAAGCAAGATGTCATCATTGCTCAGGACGGTTCTCTTACTGCTGCGGATGATGGCGCAGTGTTGTATCGTGATACCACTGGTAACCTTACTAAGAACAGCGGCGGAGCAACAGCACCACCGGCTGCTACACTGGCTAACTTGGCTGCTAATACCGGTAGTAATGCTGCAACAATTGCTACTTCCAAGGGTACTTTGGTGTCTGATGGCACAACCTATGATGTCACTGGCGCAACCATTAGCGCAGATGCACTGAAGACGGCTGCAGCAGGTAATTCTGCTTATACCACGTCAACTGGTTATTCTGTCAGTGCTGCTGGTGCTGTAACCGTGACTTCTGGTGGCGCAGCAGTTTATGCTGACAACAAAGGTGGTTTAACCACAAACAACACAGCTAACTATTACGTTCAGGATGACGGCACCATCACTAACGGCAGCGGTAAAGTGGCTTATAAAGACGCGGCGGGTAAAATCACCACCGATGCGCAGACTGCAACCACTACCACTGCTGACCCACTGAAAGCGCTTGATGCTGCTATCAGCGACATCGACAAGTTCCGTTCAAGCCTGGGTGCGATTCAGAACCGTCTGGATTCAGCGGTAACTAACCTGAACGACACCACCACTAACCTGTCTGAAGCACAGTCTCGTATTCAGGATGCTGACTACGCCACTGAAGTTTCAAACATGTCTAAAGCACAAATCGTGCAGCAGGCGGGTAACTCAGTGTTGGCGAAAGCTAACCAGGTTCCACAGCAGGTTCTGTCTCTGCTGCAGGGCTAATCGCTCTAAGCTCCTTGCTTATCAAACCCCGCTTCGGCGGGGTTTTTTATACCTGCATACTCATAATATGCATATCTGAATGCACAACGAATTGCGTGACCCAAACCCGCCACCGCCACCCATTCCCCTTGAAGCTTCCTCCGCTTATCGCTAAGGTAAGCGCGTTTTTTCGCCGCCAGGAAACTTCATGACTACCATTACGCTCATCGACGACCATGTGATCGTCCGTTCGGGTTTTGCCCAGCTACTCGGACTTGAGCCGGATTTTCAGGTTGTTGCCGAATGCGGTTCCGGGCGGGAAGCGCTCAATATGCTGCCAGGACGCGGCGTGCAGGTATGCATCTGCGATATCTCGATGCCGGATATTTCCGGGCTCGAGTTATTGAGCCAACTGCCAAAAGGCATGGCGACCATCATGCTGTCAGTGCACGACAGTCCGGCGCTGGTGGAGCAGGCGCTCAATGCGGGCGCGCGTGGTTTTCTCTCCAAACGTTGCAGCCCGGATGAACTGATCGCTGCGGTGCATACCGTGGCTAAAGGCGGCTGCTATCTGACGCCCGATATTGCTATGAAGCTCGCCTCCGGACGTCAGGATCCGCTCACCAAACGCGAACGCCAGGTGGCGGAAAAACTGGCGCAAGGTTTAGCGGTGAAAGAGATCGCAGCCGAACTGGGCCTGTCGCCGAAAACCGTTCACGTTCATCGCGCCAATTTGCTGGAAAAGCTCAACGTCAGTAACGACGTTGAACTGGCGCGCCGCATGTTTGATGGCTGGTAATGCAGCCACTCTTTTCGCGGTTGATTGCCGTTATCGCCAGTTTTTGCATCTTCTCCGCCGCGTGGTTTTGCCTGTGGAGCATCAGCCTGCATCTGGCAGATCGTCCTGAGCTGGCAGTGCTACTGTTTCCCTTTGGTCTGCGCCTTGGGCTGATGTTGCAGTGCCCGCGTGCCTACTGGCCAATACTGCTCGGTGCCGAATGGTTGCTGCTTTATTGGCTGTCACGCGAAGTGGCGCTGGCGCATCTGCCGCTGCTGATGCTGGGTAGCGTGCTGACGCTGCTGCCGGTGACGCTGATCTCCCGTTATCGTCATCAGCGCGACTGGCACACCTTGCTGTGGCAGGGCGGCGCGATGGTGTGTGCGGCGTTGTTGCAGGCATTGCCGTGGCTCGCTCAACCCGCCGCGCTGAATGTTGTGCTGCTCACGCTCACCGGCGCACTGACCGTGGCACCAACCTGTTTGGTGATCTGGCATTACCTCACCAGCACGCGCTGGCAGCCGCTCGGCCCGTCGCTGGTCGGACAGCCGGTCAACTGGCGCGTGCGCCATCTGTTTGGTTATGTGCTGCTGTTTATGGTCAGTTTGTGGTTACAGCTTGGGTTGCCCGCAGAGCTGTCGCGCTTTACGCCGTTTTGTCTGGCGCTGCCGATCATTGCGCTGGCGTGGCATTACGGCTGGCAGGGGGCGCTGATCGCCACACTGATGAATGCCATCGCGCTGATCGCTAGCCAAACCTGGCACGATCATGCGGTCGATCTGCTGCTCTCCCTGCTGGCACAAAGCCTGACTGGGTTGCTGCTGGGCGCGGGGATTC
>NZ_DALYOQ010000032.1:11434-33470 GCF_031974595.1 Pantoea sp. CTOTU46764
GCAAACCGAGTTGGTGCGCAATCGCCGCCTGACGGAACGCCTGCTGGAGACCGAAGAGAGCGTCAGACGTGAAGTGGCGCGCGAGCTGCACGATGATATCGGCCAGACCATCACCGCGATTCGCACCCAGGCCGGAATCATGCAGCGCATCAGTCCTGAAAGTGGCGTGAAGCAGAGCGGCATGTTGATTGAGCAGCTGTCGCTGGGCATTTACGATTCCGTGCGCCGTTTGCTTGGGCGCTTGCGTCCGCGCCAGTTGGACGATCTTTCACTCGAGCAGGCTATTCGCTCGCTGATGCGGGAAATGGAGCTGGAAGGGCACGGCATCATCAGCCACCTTAACTGGCACATCGACGAAGCGCGACTGAGTGAAGCGCAGCGCGTCACGCTGTTTCGCGTTTGCCAGGAAGGACTCAATAACGTGGTGAAACACGCCAGCGCCCGCGCGGTGACGCTGCAAGGCACATTGCAGGACGAGCGATTGCTGCTGGTGATCGAAGATGATGGCTGCGGCTTACCGCTGGGTTCCCCGCAGCAAGGTTTTGGCCTTGCCGGCATGCGCGAACGCGTCACGGCGCTCGGCGGCTCGCTGGGGATCTCCTGCACCCACGGCACGCGCGTTAGCGTCACGTTACCGCTGCGCAATGGATAACCAATATGATGTTCAGATTTCTCAAAGCGCCCGCCAGCGCGCAGCCGATCGGGGATAAAGCGACCATTGATGCTCGCTATCGCTACTGGCGGCGCCATATCATGATCACCATCTGGCTCGGCTATGCGCTGTTCTATTTCACCCGTAAAAGCTTCAACGCCGCGTCGCCGGAAATTCTGGCGGCGGGCGTGATGACGCGCACGGATATCGGCCTGCTGGCGACGCTGTTTTACATCACTTACGGCCTGTCGAAGTTTTTCTCTGGCATCGTCAGCGACCGCTCTAACGCGCGCTACTTCATGGGCATCGGGCTGATAGCGACAGGCGTGGTGAATATTCTGTTTGGCTTCTCCACGTCGCTGTGGGCTTTCGCCGTGTTGTGGGTGTTAAATGCCTTTTTCCAGGGATGGGGATCGCCGGTCTGTGCGCGTCTGCTGACCAGCTGGTTTTCCCGCACCGAACGCGGCGGCTGGTGGGCGCTGTGGAACACAGCACAAAACGTTGGCGGTGCGCTGATCCCGATGATCGTCGGTGCCGCCGCGCTGCACTATGGCTGGCGCGCCGGCATGATGATCGCGGGCGGACTGGCGATCGTCGCCGGTATTTTTCTCTGCTGGCGCCTGCGCGATCGCCCGCAAACCGTGGGTTTACCGCCGGTCGGTGACTGGCGCCACGATGCGCTGGAGATCGCCCAGCAGCAAGAGGGCGCAGGGCTGAGTCACAAACAGATCCTCGCCAAATATGTGCTGCTCAACCCTTACATCTGGCTGCTGTCGCTGTGTTACGTGCTGGTTTACGTGGTGCGTGCCGCGATTAACGACTGGGGCAATCTCTATATGTCCGAGACGCTGGGCGTGAATCTGGTGACGGCCAACTCGGCGGTGACCATGTTTGAACTCGGTGGCTTCGGTGGCGCGTTAGTGGCGGGATGGGGATCGGATAAATTGTTCAACGGCAATCGTGGCCCGATGAACCTGATCTTTGCCGCCGGCATTTTACTGTCAGTGGGATCGCTGTGGCTGATGCCGTTTGCCAGCTACGTGATGCAGGCTGCGTGTTTCTTTACCATCGGCTTTTTTGTCTTCGGCCCGCAGATGTTGATTGGCATGGCGGCGGCGGAGTGTTCGCACAAAGATGCGGCGGGCGCGGCGACCGGATTTGTGGGTCTGTTTGCCTATCTGGGCGCATCGCTCTCCGGCTGGCCGCTGGCGCGGGTGATCGATGTCTGGCACTGGAGCGGCTTTTTCGCGGTCATCGCCTGCGCGGCGGGCATTTCGGCCCTGCTGCTGTTGCCGTTCCTGCATGCTCAAACGCCGCGCCAGCGCGAGGAAGTGTGATGTATCCCTGCTTTTTGCGCTTACATCGACAAAACTAAGAAATTTTCCCGGTTGCGCCGGGCAGTTGTCTCAGGCCGAAACCGCTGCTGATTTTTACAATGCCTGCCATCACGCAGGTCATTAATCAGGAGCACTCCATGCTGGCTTTCTTAAATCAGGTGCGCAAGCCGACCCTGAATCTGTCGCTCGAAGAGCGGCGCAAGATGTGGTTCAAACCCTTTATGCAGTCCTATCTGGTGGTCTTTATCGGCTACCTGACCATGTACCTGATCCGCAAAAACTTCAACATTGCGCAGAACGACATGATCACCACCTACGGACTCAGCATGACCCAGCTGGGGATGATTGGGCTCGGCTTCTCCATCACTTACGGCGTCGGTAAAACGCTGGTCTCCTATTACGCCGATGGGAAAAATACCAAGCAGTTTCTGCCGTTTATGCTGATCCTCTCAGCAATTTGCATGCTGGGCTTCAGCGCCAGCATGGGCGCCGGTTCAGTGAGTTTGTTCCTGATGATCACGTTTTATGCACTGAGTGGGTTCTTCCAAAGTACCGGCGGCTCCTGTAGTTACTCCACCATCACCAAGTGGACGCCGCGTCGTAAACGCGGCAGCTATCTCGGCATGTGGAATATTTCGCATAACCTCGGCGGCGCAGGTGCAGCCGGTGTGGCGCTGTTTGGTGCCAATTACCTGTTCGATGGGCATGTAGTCGGCATGTTTGTGTTCCCGTCACTGATTGCGCTCGTGGTCGGTTTTATCGGTCTGCGCTACGGCAGTGATTCACCTGAATCTTACGGTCTGGGCAAAGCCGAGGAACTGTTTGGCGAAGAGATCAGTGAAGAGGACAAAGAGACCGAAGATCAGGCGATGACCAAATGGCAAATCTTTGTCGAGTACGTGCTGAAAAACAAAGTGATTTGGCTGCTGTGCTTCGCCAACATCTTCCTGTACGTGGTGCGCATTGGTATCGATCAGTGGTCGACGGTGTATGCTTTCCAGGAGTTGAAACTGTCAAAAGAGGTGGCGATTCAGGGCTTCACGCTGTTTGAAGTCGGTGCGTTAGTCGGCACGCTGCTGTGGGGCTGGTTGTCGGATCTGGCGAATGGTCGTCGTGCGCTGGTGGCATGCGTGGCGCTGGCGTTGATTATCGCCACGCTTGGTATCTATCAACATGCCAGCAATCAGTATGTTTATCTGGCGTCGCTGTTTGCCTTGGGCTTCCTGGTGTTTGGTCCGCAGCTGTTAATTGGCGTTGCCGCTGTCGGCTTTGTGCCGAAAAAAGCCATTGGCGCCGCCGATGGCATCAAAGGCACCTTTGCTTACCTGATTGGTGACAGCTTCGCCAAGTTAGGCTTGGGAATGATCGCCGATGGCACGCCCATCTTTGGCTTAACCGGTTGGGCCGGGACCTTTGCGGCGCTGGATGCCGCCGCGATTGGCTGTATAGCCTTAATGGCGATGGTGGCGGTGTTTGAAGAGCGTAAGATTCGCCGTGAAAAGCGTCTGCAACGGTTGAAAGCAGCATGATGTCTAGCCCCGGTTTTCACCGGGGCTTTTTCGGGCGATAAATCCTGCTGACCTAAAACAAATTCATACGCAGGGGAATGGACGATTTTAGCTGCTGCACTACTTCCTCACAAAAGTAACCACCTTGTTACAGTCCTCGCGCAGATTGCCGATAACTCCCCTCAGAATCATTCCAATTTTTGAACCACATTTTTCCGTTTCTGGGGTGTCTATGCGCTTCAATTATGACTTGTTACCGGGTGAGCTGCTGACCTTCGAAGAGATTGCCCTGCGCTACACGCAGCAGCATCCCGACGAGAAAGAGCTCACCGCACGCGGGTTGCTGAGCCCGTCGACCAGCTTTCGCAATTTGGTTATCCGCGCGCTGTTCGCGCAGGAGGAGATCAACAGCCCGATCGAGGATCTGCTGTTTGTCTCGGACGACAACGAGCGCAAAAATTATCTGCGTCGCTTTGAGCACTACCTGAAAAACCAGCAGGCGTTTCTCTACTTCCGGCGCAACGACGAAGCGCGCAAAGAAGGGCGCTGGAAAGTGGTCGGCGAAACCCAGGTGTTTGCCATGCTCGATCCCAATTCGGCAGCGGCGCAGAATCTGCTCAACAGCCGGGGCTTTAAGCTGGTGCTGATGCGGCAGACCGAAGAGGATGAGTATTGGCAGCTGTTCGATGCGCAGGCGCATCCGTGCTTCCCGCTGTCACGCAAAATCCAGTTTCTGGTGGTGCTGAGCACGCCGCAATACAAAGTACCGAGCGGCGTGATGCCCGGCACCGAAGTCGGACGCCGCGTTAAGGCCAAAGTGCTGCAACGAAGCAGCCAGGCGGAGTTCACCTCGGCGGTGAAAGCGCGCTACGGCGCCTGCATTATCACCGGCACGCAGCTGACCGAACGTCACAGCTGGCCGTGGGTGGAAGCCTGCTACATCGACATGCAAGAGAATGAAGAGGGCTTTCTGGCGGATAACAGCGCAGATAACGGCTTATTCCTGCGCAGCGACCTGCAACGGCTGTTTATCAACAAAATGATAAGCATCAACGCGGAAACCGGTCAGGTGCTGTTTAATCCTGCGCTGGAAACTGAAGCGTTGATTACCCCTTTTTATCAGGCACTTGAGGGCAAAGTTTGCGCATTATGGGACGCGGTGCCGCCTGGCACGCGGGAAAGACTGCGTAATTTGCGCTAACGCCCGCGCGGATGGCGGTGCGATCCACCGCCATCCATAACAAATTTGAAATAACCTCGCTTTTGCCCGCCTATTCTGCCAATCAAAACCCCTACAGAATTGGATAATCATGCCGATAACTTTACTAACGCAGGGTAGTCAACGTGAACGATCTCTATACCGCCGATGGCGTGATGGATAAACATTCGCTCTGGCAGCGCTACGTTCCTCTGGTGCGGCATGAAGCGCTGCGCCTGCAGGTACGTTTGCCAGCCAGCGTTGAGCTTGACGATCTGCTGCAGGCCGGTGGCATTGGCTTATTGAATGCCGTGGAGCGCTACGATGCGCTACAGGGCACCGCCTTTACCACCTACGCCGTGCAGCGTATCCGGGGAGCAATGCTGGATGAACTGCGCAGTCGCGACTGGGCACCACGCAGCGTACGCAGAAATGCGCGCGAAGTAGCAGGTGCCATGCATCAGGTAGAACAAGCGTTGGGGCGCTCGGCTACTGAGCAGGAAGTGGCTGAGCGCCTGAATGTTTCGCTGGAGGAGTATCGGCAGATTCTGCTCGATACCAACAACAGCCAACTCTTCTCCTACGACGAGTATCGGGAAGAACACGGCGACAGTGCGGAGCTGGTGACGGAGGGGCATGAGGAAGCCAACCCGCTTCATCAGTTGTTGGAAGGAAACCTACGTGACCGCGTAATTGAAGCGATTGAGGCGTTGCCTGAACGTGAAAAACTCGTGCTCACACTGTACTACCAGGAAGAACTGAACCTGAAGGAGATTGGCGCGGTGCTGGAAGTGGGGGAATCCCGCGTCAGCCAACTGCACAGTCAGGCGATCAAACGCCTGCGTGCCCGATTATCGGGGGCGCGCTAACAGTCTCAGTTCCTGGCGATCGAAAAAAACAATAAAACCGGGGACTCAGCAATGGGAGCCAAAGTTAAAGCCAGACCGTTAAGTCGCTATCTTAAAGACTATAAGCACAGCCAAAGCAATTGTTCACACTGTGGCAAAGTTTTAGATCGTATGGCGTTAGTCTTTCGCGGCCAGATCATCAATAAAGAGGCCATCGCACGTATGGACCAAATGATTGACGATCAGGTGTGGATGAAACTCCAGCCAGAATTGACCGCCTTGTGTCGTTTCTGCAGCGATATATTTTGTAATACCCATCCGAATTACTTCGACATTATGGCGTTTAAGCAATACCTGTTTGAGCAGACCGAGATGAGCCACAGTACCATACGTGAGTATGTGGTACGTTTGCGTCGGCTTGATGACATGCTGAAGGCGAAAAATTTCCCGGCCGATCGTTTACGGGGCAATAGCTGGCATGAGTGTCTGGAGAACGATCTGCCTGATGCGGGTAATAACAATTACCGCATCGCACTGCGCAAATATGACCAGTTTTTAGGCTGGCAGCAGGGCTGATGGTGAATCCACCCTTGTTGTTGTCGAGCATGACAGCAACAAGGGCAGCACGCGGTGAATTCCGGGTGCGACTTTTCTCATCTTCTGCAACACTGTATGGATAACTGCACATTGCCCGAATGGAGGCTGCATTGTCCTTACATCTTCTGCACCAGTTCCCACGTCTTGAATTACTCGGTGCACCTACGCCGCTTGAGCATTTGCCACGGCTTTCTGACTACCTGGGTCGCGATATCTTTATTAAGCGCGATGACTTCACGCCGGTCGCTCTCGGCGGTAACAAACTGCGTAAACTCGAATTCCTGGCTGCGGATGCGCTGCGTGAAGGCGCGGATGTGCTGCTGACGGCGGGCGCTATTCAATCTAACCATGTGCGTCAAACCGCAGCGGTAGCGGCGAAGCTCGGCCTGAAGTGCGTGGCGCTGCTGGAAAACCCGATTGGCACCACGTCAGAAAACTACCTCAGCAACGGCAATCGCCTCATGCTCGATTTGATGGATGTGGAAATCGTCATGGTTGATGCGCTGCACAATCCCACTGAACAGCTGGCCGCTCAGGCCGAACACCTCGAAGCGCAGGGATTCCGCACGTATATTGTACCGGTCGGCGGTTCCAATGCGCTCGGTGCGCTCGGTTACGTTGAGTGCGCGCAGGAGATTGCCCATCAAAGCGAAGGCGTGGTGGATTTTGCCGCAGTGGTGGTGGCTTCCGGCAGCGCCGGCACGCACGCTGGTTTGGCGATTGGTCTGGAGCAATTGCTGCCAGAAACCGAGCTGGTTGGCGTCACCGTATCGCGCAAAGTTGAGGCGCAGTTGCCGGTGGTGGAACGCATTCGTAGCGCGTTAGCCGAGCAGCTGGAAGTGCAGGCCAAAGCACCGATCACCTTGTGGGATGATTACTTCGCGCCGCGTTACGGCGAACCCAACGAAGAGGGCATGGTGGCGGTGAAACTGCTGGCGCGCCTGGAAGGCATCATGCTCGATCCGGTGTACACCGGCAAAGCGATGGCGGGATTAATCGATGGTATTGCGCAAAATCGCTTCCGTCGCGAAGGTCCGCTGCTGTTCGTGCATACCGGTGGATCGCCGGCGTTATTTGCTTATCACCCTTCGGTCTGAGACAGAACGTAAAAACGGTTTATAATCCGGCGGTTATTCAGAAGAGGTCGCCATGCATGGCGACCCTACAAAGCACACAACAACACATCACAATAAATGGGGTAAACATGATTTTCTCTCCTATTCGTCGCCAAATGGTGATGGGCATGATGGCGGTCGCGCTGGTTGCGGGCGTTAACGTTAAATCCTTCGCCGCAGAAGATTTGCTGGCAAAAGTAAAGAGTAAAGGCGAGCTGCGCGTCGGTCTGGAAGGCACTTATCCGCCGTTCAGTTTTCAGGATGAAAAAGGCCAGCTGACCGGCTTCGAAGTGGAGTTCGCGCAGGCGCTGGCTCAACACCTTGGCGTGAAAGCCGATCTGCGTCCGACCAAATGGGACGGCATGCTGGCGTCGCTGGATTCCAAACGCATCGACGTGGTGATCAATCAGGTCACCATCTCGCCAGAGCGTAAGAAAAAGTATGACTTCTCTACGCCGTACACCATTTCTGGCGTGCAGGCGCTGACGCTGAAGAAAAACGCGGCCACCGTCACCAAGCCAGACGATCTGGCAGGCAAGAAAGTCGGCGTCGGCCTCGGCTCCAACTACGAGCAGTGGCTGAAGGATAACGTGCCGAAAGCCGATGTGCGTACCTATGATGATGACCCAACCAAATATCAGGATCTGCGTTCAGGCCGTTTAGACGCCATTCTGGTGGACCGCTTAGCGGCGCTGGATCTGGTGAAGAAAACCGGCGACACCATGGCAGTAGCGGGCCCGGCCTTCTCGCGTCTGGAATCAGGCGTAGCGCTGCGTAAAGGCAACGACGATCTGCTGAAAGCGATCGATTCTGCCATCGCGGACATGCAGAAAGATGGCTCGCTGAGCAAACTGTCTGAGAAATGGTTCGGCGCGGACGTCACTAAATAATGCAGGAAAGCTTACAACTGGTGCTGGATTCAGCACCATTTTTACTGAAAGGCGCGCTGTTCACGCTGCAGCTGAGTATCGGCGGGATGTTCTTCGGCCTGATACTTGGCTTCGTGCTGGCGCTGATGCGCCTGTCGCACTTCTGGCCGATCAACTGGCTGGCGCGCATCTACGTGTCGATTTTTCGTGGCACGCCGCTCATCGCTCAACTGTTTATGATCTATTACGGTCTGCCACAGTTTGGTATCGAGCTGGATCCGATTCCGTCGGCGATGATTGGTCTGTCGCTGAATACCGCCGCTTACGCTTCTGAATCACTGCGTGGCGCGATTGCCTCGATTGAACGCGGGCAGTGGGAAGCCGCGGCCAGCATTGGCATGACGCCGTGGCAAACGCTACGCCGCGTAATCCTGCCGCAGGCCGCGCGCACCGCGCTGCCGCCGCTGGGCAACAGCTTTATCAGCCTGGTGAAAGATACCTCGCTGGCCGCCACCATTCAGGTGCCGGAGCTGTTCCGTCAGGCGCAGCTGATCACCTCACGGACGCTGGAAGTGTTCACCATGTATCTGGCGGCCTCGCTGATTTACTGGGTGATGGCGACCGTGCTATCGGCGTTGCAAAACCGCCTTGAAGCGCATGTGAATCGACAGGATCGGGAGGGCAAATGAGTGCAATTGAAGTCCGTCAGCTGGTGAAACAGTTTCACGGCCAGACGGTGCTGCACGGCATCGATCTCGACGTGGCACCTGGCGAAGTGGTGGCCATTATCGGGCCGAGCGGTTCCGGTAAAACCACGCTATTGCGCAGTATCAACTTGCTGGAAGTGCCGGAAAGCGGACGTATTAAAGTCGGTGATATCGCCATTGATGCGGCGCTCGGCCTCAATAAGCAGAAGCAGCTGGTGCGCCAGTTGCGTCAGCAGGTTGGCTTTGTGTTCCAGAACTTCAATCTGTTTCCGCACCGCTCTGTGCTGGAGAACATCATTGAAGGGCCAGTGATCGTCAAGGGCGAACCAAAGGCGGAAGCCATCGCGCGGGCGCGCAGTTTGCTGGAGAAAGTGGGATTGCACGGCAAGGAGCAGAGTTTCCCGCGTCGTCTCTCGGGCGGACAGCAACAGCGCGTGGCGATTGCGCGCGCGCTGGCGATGCGTCCGGAAGTGATTCTGTTCGATGAGCCGACGTCGGCTCTTGATCCTGAGCTGGTGGGCGAGGTACTCAACACCATTCGCGCGCTGGCGCAGGAGAAACGCACCATGGTGATCGTCACCCATGAGATGAGCTTTGCGCGCGACGTCGCGGATCGCGCCATCTTTATGGATCAGGGACGCATCGTGGAGCAGGGCGCGGCAAAGGCGCTGTTCAGTAATCCGCAGCAGGCGCGTACCCGGCAATTTCTCGACAAGTTTTTGAACCAGTGATTTAAACGGCAGGTCACCATTAATGGCGACCCTACGAAGACCATGCGCATCCTGCACGCTACATCGTAGGGTGCGCATTCATGCGCACCGCTTAACCGCTCATCGATATTTCTACTCAATTGCAAGACGTACATTAAAGAAATAACCGGTTTTTACTCATTATCTGCTGGTCTTTATCTCTCGGTTTTATCCTAAAGTTAATTTCAGAATTAAATATAACGCATTGAATTTAATGATAAATTAACTTTATTTCGCCTTAGTGCTTCCGAGATTTTCCTTATTAGGAAAGTCCTGATTGAGACATCTTTGTAAATATAAATAATTCTTTACAAATTCATGGCGCAATTAGGACACAGCAATGACGACTGCCAGGAAAGAGGTCCTCTGGATCAACACGCTCAAAGGGGGCTGTATTTTGATGGTGGTGTTACATCACTCCATCATCACCACGTTCGCGCCTTCGCTGCATCACCTCACCGCTGGACTGCTGCCCGCACACTGGTGGGTGGCATTTAACACCTATCTGTCACCGCTGCGCATGCCGGCCTTCTTCTTTGTCTCCGGTTTGCTGGCCGCCAGTTCCATCACCAAAAAAAGCTGGAAAGAGGTGTTTACCAAGAAGTTCAGCAACATCGTCTACCTCTACCTGCTGTGGGGCGTGATTCAGTGGTTAAGTATTCACTACATCTCCACCCACCTCGGGGAGCGGCTCTCCAGCACTAAAAACGCCGCCTATGCGGACACGCCGTTTGAGTTCGTTAAGCTGCTGATGACCTCGATGACGAGCCTGTGGTACCTCTACGCGCTGGCCGGATTCTTCCTGTTCACCAAGCTGTTCCACAAACAGAAGCTGGCCTTAATGGCGCTGGCGATTGTCGCCACCTACGCGGCACAATTCAGCCTGATTCCCGGCTGGGGACCTGCCAGCGTGGCGCAGAACTATCTCTACTTCCTGCTCGGCGTGTTCTTCAGCCAGGCGTTGATTGAGTTGAGTGAGCTGAAGCGTCAGCACTGGTTGATGCTGGGCGGCATTGCGCTGATCGGTCTGCTGCATCATGTCGGTGGCATCTACAAAAATCCGTTCTACAGCCTGCTGACCATCGTGTTAGGCATTGTGCTGTGCCGCTTCCTCAATGAACGATTCAATATGGCGTGGCTCAACTGGATTGGCCGCAACACGCTGCAAATCTACGTGCTGCACCGCATCTTTATTGAGCTGCTGGGGCTGAGTTCGATCGTGCTGGCGGTGCATTATGGCTGGTTTGACAATACCGCCTTTAGCTGGGTATGGGCGCTGTTGATGCCAATTACCGGCGTTGCGTTGTGTACCAGTATTTCTCTGCTGGTGTGGACGCTGCTCAACCGGGGGCCGGGCCGCATGCTATTTCTCTATCCGCGCCTGTTGCGTAAATCTGCGCTCGAAAGCAAAAGCGCGCCGCAGCAATAATTTAATCGGGCCAGTTTTTTTGGTCCTGATTTTGTTTGTTATTCGGTCGCCATTAATGGCGACCCTACAACTTCCGCGTTACCACAACGCTAATATTCACGCTTATCCATTTGCCACATTAAATAATTCTTTATTTAGGATTTGAATTTAATCTGGCATAAGAAAGGGTGGATTGTTCTTAATTTCCCTGCGCGACACCGCTCACACTTATTTTACTTAATAACCTTCTAGTGACTCTAATTAAGGCAAATTTCCTTAGCCTGCTCAAGGTTCTATTTTTGTCTGGATGTGTAAAGTATTGTTATATCAGGACCACAAAAAAACATTTAGGACTTTCGCTACATCATGCCTTCGCCCGCTGTTTAATAATCGTTGAATAATCATAAATGCATCAACGCTTATTTCCTCAACCTTCTCCTTAAGACCTACACAGCAACAGCAGCGGGAGTCATCATATGAATAACGCCAGGAAAGAAGATATCGCATGGATAAATACCCTCAAGGGAGCCTGCATATTACTGGTGGTGTTGTATCACACCGTATTACCTGGATTCGAAGGTACGGTTAAATTATTGACGGCGGGTTGGATCCCCGCAGAAATATGGGTGCAGTTTAATACCGTATTGTCGCCGCTGCGTATGCCAGCGTTTTTCTTTGTTTCGGGTTTATTAGCTACCAACGGTATTTTAAATCGGCCGTGGAAACAGGTGTTTACCAGTCGCATCACTAACCTGTTTTATCTCTATATTCTGTGGGGCTTTATTCAATGGTGGTCGATTGTTGGCATCTCAACCGAGATCACCGGACAGCGTATTTCGCAGAACCTCAATGCGGCGTATGCCGGTTCGCTGCTGGAGTTCTTAAAGCTCACGTTCCTCGCCATGAGCACCTCGTGGTATCTCTACGGCTTAGCGCTCTATTTCCTGTGCGCCAAGATCTTTAAACAGCAGAAAGTGGCGTTGCTGGTGGTGGCAATTGCGTTGAACTATCTGGCGGTGGAGAAGATCATTCCGTATTGGGGACCACAGAGCGTGGCGCAGTATTTCCTGTTCTTCCTGCTGGGGGCGTTCTGGAGCCCAATGATGCTGCGTCTCAGTGAATGGCGTCGCGACAACATTGTGCCCTGGGCGATCCTGGCCGCGGTATCTGGCCTGCACGTCATCTTTGGGTTGGATAAGAGTTTGTTCCTGTGCATCCTTGCGGTGCTGTTCAGCGTGGCGGCGTGTCGCTGGCTCAATGCACACTTCAAGATGAGTTATCTGAACTGGGTTGGGCGTAACACGCTGCAAATCTACGTGATACACCGCATCTTCATTGAGTTCTTTGGTATGTCAGCGATTCTGTTCGCCCAGCGTCATCACCTGTTTGAGCAAGCGTGGTTCTCGATACTGTGGGCCTGCTTCTATCCGCTGGCGATTGTCGGGATCTGTTCGCTGTGTTCGGTTGCGGTGTGGCAAGTGACCAATCGTGGATTGGGGCAGTCCTTGTTTGTGTTTCCAACGCTGATTGGGTTGAAGCGGAATAAGTCTGCGGCATAAGAAAAGGTCGCCATGAATGTGGCGACCTTAAGTTGTTACTGTTAACCGATGGTCATCAAACTCGCATTACCGCCCGCGGCGGCGGTATTGACGCTCAGTGAACGCTCTATCAGCAAACGCTCCAGCAGCAGATTGGTTTCGCCTCGGGCAAAGCCCTGCACCGAAACAATCGCGCCATCGCGTGCCGCCACCTGCTCACACAAACTGCGCAGCTGATCGGCATCACCGTGATAAATCACTGCATCAAACTCCGCCGCCAGCGCATCCTTCACCAGCTTGATGTGCGCCTGCACCTCCGCCGGTAAAGACTTACGCAGCGCACGATGAAGCTCATCATCCTGCCAGATGGCCTGACTGCCGACGCTGGTTACTGCCGCCAACTGCGTCAGCGCATCTTCTGCGTTATCGGCGATGCACAGCACATGTTCGCGCGGCAGCAGGGTGAAGGTGTTGCGCTCGCCGGTTGGGCCCGGCAGCAGACGCACCGTACCGGCCTGCGCCAGCTCGTCGTAACGCTGACACAGTGCCAGCAGCTCAGGCTTATCCTGCGCCCATTGCTGCAAGGCCTGATGCGCACGCATCAACTCGGCACGCACCGTGTTGTCAACCGGACGCTCAGCATCCTGACGATCAAAGGTGATGCGCAGCGCGCCGTCTGGACGATTGGCCAGCAGGCGATACAGATAGAGTGGGCCACCGGCTTTTGGACCGGTGCCCGACAAACCTTCGCCGCCGAACGGCTGCACACCAACCACCGCGCCAACCATATTGCGGTTCACATACAGGTTGCCGACTTTAGCGGTCGCCGTAACCTGCGCGATAGTTTCATCGATACGCGTATGCACGCCGAGCGTCAGGCCATAACCCGACGCGTTAATCTGCTCAACCAGCTGCGGCAAGTTGTTACGCGAGAAACGCACTACGTGTAGCACCGGACCAAACACCTCTTTATCGAGATCGCTGACCTGATCCAGCTCAATCAGCGTTGGCTTAATGAAGGTGCCGCTGTTCCACTCTTTGGTGTCCTGCGGATTCTCCTGCGCCGCCTGATACACCTTGAAGCCCTTATTACGCAGCGCCTGAATATGACGCTCGATATTGGCTTTGGCTTCGGCATCAATCACTGGGCCTATGTCAGTCGAGAGACGTTCCGGGTTGCCCATGCGGCACTCCGCCATCGCGCCACGCAGCATTTTCAAGGTGTGATCGGCCACATCATCCTGGATGCATAACAGACGCAGCGCCGAGCAGCGTTGACCGGCGCTATCAAACGCTGAGGCAACGATATCGACAACCACCTGTTCGGTGAGCGCTGAGGAATCCACGATCATCGCGTTCATGCCGCCGGTTTCGGCGATCAGCGGCGTTGGACGACCCTGAGGATCAAGACGACCGGCCAGATTGCGCTGCAGCAGCGTTGCTACCGCCGTTGAACCGGTAAACATCACACCGCGCACGCGTTCGTCGCCAGTCAGTTGCGCACCCACGGTTTCGCCCTGGCCTGGCAACAGTTGCAGCACGCCTTTCGGAACGCCGGCATCCAGCAGAATTTGCACCGCCTGCGCGGCGATTAGCGGAGTTTGCTCCGCCGGTTTCGCCAGCACGCTGTTACCGGCTGCCAGCGCAGCGGCAACTTGTCCGGCAAAGATTGCCAGCGGGAAGTTCCACGGACTGATGCACACTACCGGACCCAGCGGGCGATGGGTTTCATTATCGAAATCGTCGCGTACCATGCCCGCGTAGTAGTAGAGGAAATCGACCGCTTCACGCACTTCGGCGATGGCGTTGTTGTAAGTTTTACCGGCTTCACGCACCAGCAAGCCAATCAGCTGCTGCATCTGTCCTTCCATCGCTTCGGCAGCACGCTCCAGAATTGCGGCGCGCTCCTGCGGCGGCGTGGCGAACCAGATTGGACCGGCATTGACTGCTGCATCCAGCGCGTCCGACACTTCGGCTTCGGTGGCTTCACGCACGCTGCCCACCACGTCCGCTGGCGCGGCAGGGTTGAGCACTGGACGGCTGACGCCTTCACCTAATTTACCTTCCACCAGCGGCTGAGCAATCCACGGCTGGCTGGCGCTGTTAAGCAGGGCGCTGGAGAGTGACGCCAGACGATGTTCGTTGGCCATATCCAGACCAGCGGAGTTGGCGCGCTTGGCACCATACAGATCGCGCGGCAGCGGGATTTTCGGATGCGGTAAACCCACCGCACCTTCCGCGACGCCCATCTTCTCCACGGCAACCACTGGATCGGCGACCAGCTCATCCAGCGGCAAGGTGTTATCGGCAATGCGGTTAACGAACGAGGTATTGGCACCGTTCTCCAGCAGACGACGCACCAGATACGCCAGCAGCGTTTCGTGGGTGCCAACCGGCGCATAAATACGGCACGGACGATTCAGTTTGCCATCGGCCACTTTACCGACAACCTGCTCGTACAGCGGTTCACCCATGCCGTGCAGGCACTGGAATTCGTACTGGCCCGGATAGTAGTTGTTGCCCGCCAGCTGATAGATCGCTGCCAGCGTGTGCGCGTTGTGGGTAGCAAACTGCGGATAAATCAGGTTCGGCACCGCCAGCAGTTTGCGTGCGCAGGCCAGATAAGAGATGTCGGTGTACACCTTGCGGGTGTAAACCGGATAGCCTTCCAGGCCATCAATCTGCGCGCGCTTGATTTCGCTGTCCCAATACGCGCCTTTCACCAGGCGGATCATCAGGCGGCGACGGCTGCGCTGCGCCAGGTCGATCAGCGAATCAATCACAAACGGACAGCGCTTTTGATACGCCTGAATCACAAAGCCAATGCCGTTCCAGCCTTCCAGCTCCGGCTCGAAGCAGAGTTTTTCCAGCAGATCGAGCGACAGCTCAAGGCGGTCGGCTTCTTCCGCATCAATGTTGATACCGATGTCATACGAGCGCGCCAGCAGCGTCAGGGATTTGAGAATGGGATAAAGCTCGTCCATCACGCGTTCATACTGCGCGCGGCTGTAGCGCGGATGCAGCGCCGACAGTTTAATCGAGATGCCCGGACCTTCATAAATACCGCGACCATTCGACGCCTTGCCGATGGCGTGAATCGCCTGCTGGTAGGACACCAAATAGGCTTTGGCATCGCTGGCGGTCAGCGCCGCTTCGCCCAGCATGTCGTAAGAGTAACGGAAACCTTTCTCTTCCAGTTTGCGCGCATTCGCCAGCGCTTCAGCGATGGTTTCACCGGTAACAAACTGTTCGCCCATCAGGCGCATCGCCATATCCACGCCTTTACGGATCAGCGGTTCGCCGCTCTTGCCGATAATGCGATTAAGCGAACGTGACAGGTTAGCTTCGTTGTGGGTGGAGACCAGACGGCCGGTAAACAGCAAGCCCCAGGTGGCGGCGTTGACAAACATCGACGGGCTGCGGCCGAGATGCGACTGCCAGTTGCCGTTGCTGATCTTGTCGCGGATCAGCGCATCACGCGTTGGCTTATCCGGAATACGCAGCAACGCCTCCGCCAGACACATTAGCGCCACACCTTCCTGTGAGGAGAGCGAGAACTCCTGCAGCAAGCTTTGCACCATGCCCGCGCGGCCGGTTGCACCTTTCTGGTGCCGCAACTTGTCGGCGAGGCTGTAAGCCAGCTGATGAGTTTTCTCTGCCAGCGGGGCAGGGAGGCGCGCTTGCTCCAGCAGCATCGGCACGGCGTCGGTCTCAGGACGACGCCATGCGGCAGTGATCGCTGAACGCGTTACCGACTGCGGCAAAATATGTTCTGCGAAGTCGAGGAAAGGCTGCAGTGACTCTTCTGGCACGCCTTCATCACCCAGCGCATCGATTACCTGTTGCGGGATCTCCGGCACGGATTCACCGGCTTCCAGCTGCTCCAGATAGTTAAAAATGGCCTGCTTGATCAGCCAGTGTGATGTGCGGTCCAGTTTCTGTGCTGCCAGTTTAATGCGATCGCGGGTGGCTTCATCCAGCTTCACCCCCATGGTAGTGGTTCCCATGATGTCCTCGTCCTCGAAAAAGTGATTCATCGCTTGCGTGGCAGCAATATCACCTATGTTGCAACTTTGTGCAACCAATGTTGCTGGGCGGTCGCCATGAATGGCGACCCTACGAAGCCAGGCGTTTTCTGTAGGGGCGCCATTCATGGCGACCGAGGTGCAACCTTAGTGTGATCGAGTGCAACCTCTGGGCAGAAAAAAAGCAGCATTAGTGTCACCAATGTGACAGCTGTGTTAAATGCATTGTGCGCGCCGCACCTTTGCGGCAGGATACCGCGCCTTAAGAGAAATCGCTTTCTCTGGATGCGGTCAAATCATGCCGTTGCCCCGTTCCGGCAGCGATGATTAGAAGATTTCTCTTAGTGGATCAAATAATAAGTGGAGAGTCAGATGAGTATAAGTACACCGATGTTGGTGACCTTTATCGTTTATATCCTTGGGATGGTGTTAATCGGTTTTATTGCTTACCGTTCAACCAAAAGTTTTGACGACTACATTCTCGGCGGACGCAGTTTAGGTAGCGTGGTCACCGCGTTGTCTGCCGGTGCGTCCGATATGAGCGGCTGGTTATTGATGGGCTTGCCGGGCGCGATTTTCCTCTCCGGTATTTCAGAAAGCTGGATCGCCATCGGCCTGATTATTGGCGCATGGCTGAACTGGCGCATCGTTGCGGGACGTCTGCGTGTCCAGACCGAGCATCACGACAATGCGTTAACCCTGCCAGA
This sequence comes from Pantoea sp. CTOTU46764, assembly GCF_031974595.1. Taxonomy (NCBI): domain Bacteria; kingdom Pseudomonadati; phylum Pseudomonadota; class Gammaproteobacteria; order Enterobacterales; family Erwiniaceae; genus Pantoea; species Pantoea sp. CTOTU46764. The sequence goes on from NZ_DALYOQ010000032.1 coordinate 28,693, forward strand.
CTTCTTCTCCAGCCGTTTCGAGGACAACAGCAAACTGCTGCGCGTTATCTCGGCGGTGGTGATTCTGATCTTCTTCACTATCTATTGCGCTTCTGGCGTGGTCGCCGGTGCGCGTCTGTTTGAAAGCACCTTTGGCATGGATTACCAGACCGCGCTGTGGGCCGGTGCCGCAGCCACCATTCTGTATACGCTGGTGGGCGGTTTCCTCGCGGTGAGCTGGACCGATACCGTGCAAGCCAGCCTGATGATTTTCGCGCTGATTCTGACGCCGGTGATTGTGATTGTCGCGGTCGGTGGCCTGGATGAATCGATGGCGGTGATTGAGGCGAAAAGCCTTGAGAATCTCGACATGCTGAAAGGGCTGAACTTTGTCGCGGTGATTTCGCTGCTCGGTTGGGGCCTCGGCTACTTTGGCCAGCCGCATATTCTGGCGCGCTTTATGGCAGCCGATTCGCATCACACCATCCGCACTGCGCGTCGCATCGGCATGATCTGGATGATCCTGTGTCTGGCGGGTGCGGTTGCCGTCGGCTTTTTTGGTATCGCTTATTTCCAGAACCATCCAGAGCAGGCGGCTAACGTAAGCCAGAACGGCGAGCGCGTGTTTATTGAGCTGGCGCGTATTCTGTTCAACCCGTGGATTGCCGGAATCTTACTCTCTGCGATTCTGGCGGCGGTGATGTCTACGCTGAGCTGTCAGCTGCTGGTGTGCTCCAGTGCCCTGACCGAAGACTTGTATAAAGGCTTCCTGCGCAAAAATGCCAGCCAAAAAGAGCTGGTGTGGGTAGGGCGCTTAATGGTGCTGCTGATTGCGTTGATCGCTATCGCGCTGGCGGCCAATCCGGAAAACCGCGTACTCGGCTTAGTCAGCTATGCGTGGGCGGGCTTCGGTGCCGCATTCGGTCCGGTGGTGTTGTTCGGCGTGTGCTGGAAGCGTATGACGCGCAACGGTGCGCTGGCCGGTATGGTGGTGGGTGCGCTGACCGTGTTGCTGTGGAAATCCTACGGCTACACCGATTTGTACGAAATCATTCCTGGCTTCGCCTTTGCCAGTATCGCAATTGTGGTGTTCAGCCTGCTGGGTCGTGGCCCATCTGAAGCCGCGCAGCAGCGTTTTGCCGCAGCCGAAGCCGAATATCAGAGCAAATAACCCGTAGGGTCGCCATTCATGGCGACCTCATTCCGACATCGCTAAAAACCCAGGTGCGCATCAATGCGCACCTTACAAAACCCCTTCACCAACCCGCAAAATCAAAATTAATTTCCCGCTGTGACTTGTATTTCTTCTTGCGATAATGATAATCGATATCGTTCGCACTTTACGTTTTTTTACCCAAGCTTTACTCTTCTTAAAATTCAAGAGGTTGGTGATGTTCGTTCCCTTTCTCATCATGCTGCGCGAAGGTCTGGAAGCAGCGCTCATCGTCAGCCTGATTGCTAGCTATCTCAAACGTACCCAGCGCACCCAATGGTTTCCCGCCATGTGGGCTGGCGTATTTATTGCTGCCGCACTCTGCCTAGCGTTGGGCATCTTCATCAATGAAACCACCGGTGAGTTCCCGCAAAAACAGCAGGAGCTGTTCGAAGGCATTGTCGCGGTGATTGCCGTGGTGATCCTGACCTCGATGGTGTTCTGGATGCGCAAAGTCTCGCGCAATATCAAAGCCACGCTGGAAAAGTCGGTTGATCAGGCGCTGCAGAAGCAGGGTAGCAGCGGCTTTCCGCTGGTGCTGATGGTGTTTCTGGCGGTGGCGCGTGAAGGGCTGGAATCAGTATTCTTCCTGCTGGCCGCCTTCACTCAGGATGTCGGGTATGCGCCGCCGCTCGGCGCGGTGCTCGGCCTGGCAACCGCTGTAGCGCTGGGCTTTTTGCTCTATTACGGCGGTATTCGCCTCAACCTCGCGCACTTTTTCCGCTGGACCAGCTTGTTCATTTTGTTTGTTGCTGCCGGATTGGCCGCCGGTGCCATTCGCGCCTTCCATGAAGCTGGGTTGTGGAATCACTTCCAGGCTGTGGCGTTTGATATGAGCAACACGCTCTCAACGCACTCGGTATTCGGCACGCTGCTGGAAGGGATTTTGGGCTATCAGGAAGCGCCAAGCGTCAGCGAAGTGGCGATGTGGCTCATCTATATTATTCCAGCGCTACTGCTGTTCTTCTTCCCGGCGCGACCTTCGATCAACGCGGCGCGTACCACTCGCTGAAATTAAATCAGGCGCGATTGCGCGCCTGTTCTTCCATGTAACAGGGATATCACTATGACGATTCGCTTCCGCCGTAAGGCGCTGTTGGTTGCTATGCTGGCGCTTTCCGGTGCCGCTTCTGCTGCTGCCGTCCCGCAAGTCACGGTTACTGTGACCGACAAGCAATGTGAGCCGATGTCGCTCAACGTGCAGGCCGGTAAAACCCAGTTCATCATCAAAAACAACAGCCAGAAAGCGCTGGAGTGGGAGATTTTGAAAGGAGTGATGGTGGTGGAAGAGCGTGAAAATATCGCGCCAGGCTTCAGCCAGAAACTGACCGCCAATCTGGAAGCGGGCGAATATGACATGACCTGCGGCCTGCTGAGCAACCCGAAAGGCAAGTTGGTCGTCAGCGGTGATGCGAAGAAAGCGGCATCCGGCAAACCGGATGTGCTGGAACTGGTTGGCCCTATCGCCGACTACAAAGTCTACGTGATGAACGAAGTGAAAGCGCTGGTGGCTGGCACCCAGGCGTTTACCGATGCGGTGAACGCCGGTGACGTCGAGAAAGCCAAAGCCTTGTATGCGCCAACGCGCGTGCATTACGAGCGTATCGAACCGATCGCGGAGTTGTTCTCTGACCTCGATGGCAGCATTGATGCCCGTGAAGATGACTTCGAGAAGAAAAACGAAGATCCGAAATTCACCGGTTTCCATCGCCTGGAAAAAATCCTGTTCGCCGATAACACCACCAAAGGTGCCGAAGAGTTCGCCACTAAGCTGAATCAGGATGTGATGGATCTGCAAACCCGCATCAGCGAACTGGCGTTCCCACCGGCGAAAGTGGTCGGCGGCGCGGCCGGTCTGATTGAAGAAGTGGCCTCCAGCAAAATCTCGGGTGAAGAAGACCGTTACAGCCGTACCGATCTTTCTGACTTCCAGGCCAACATTGATGGCGCGCAGAAAATTGTTGATCTGCTGCGTCCGCTGCTGCAGAAAAACAATCCGCAGCTGCTGGCGAAAGTGGATGCCAACTTCAGGAAAGTGGACGGGATCCTCAGCAAATATCGCACCAAAGACGGCTTTGAGTCGTACGAAAAACTGACCACCGCTGACCGTAACGCGCTGAAAGGCCCGATTACCACGCTGGCGGAAGATCTCTCTCTGCTGCGTGGAACCTTGGGTCTCGACTGATCATGAGTGATAAAAATGACGCGGCGCAGCCGTCGCGTCGTCGATTATTGCAGGGATTAGGCATGTTGGGCGGCGCGGCCGCCCTCGGCGGCGGTTGTCCGTTCCACACGGCAGCCGCCGACAGCTTCTCTCCCGGCACGGTTGCACCCAATTCGCGCCAGCAGGCGCAACCTTTTTACGGCGATCATCAAGCCGGGATCGTGACGCCGCAGCAGGCCTCGATGATGCTGGTGGCGTTTGACGTGCTGGCCAGCGATAAAGCCGAGCTTGAACGCCTGTTCCGCTTACTGACCGAGCGCTTCGCGTTTCTCACGCAAGGTGGACCCGCGCCTGCAGTCACCAATCCGCAGTTGCCGCCAATGGATTCGGGAATTCTCGGTGCCGATATCGCACCCGATAATCTCACCATGACCTTGTCGGTGGGCACCTCGCTGTTTGATGAGCGCTTCGGCCTGAGCAAGCACAAGCCGGTGCAACTGCAAACCATGACGCGTTTTCCCAACGATTCGCTGGATGCTGAACAGTGCCACGGCGACCTGCTGCTACAGATTTGCGCCAACACGCAGGACACGGTGATTCACGCGCTGCGCGATATCATCAAACGTACGCCAGATCTGCTGGCGGTGCGCTGGCGTCGCGACGGCTTTATTGCCGACCATGCGGCGCGCAGCAACGGCAAAGAAACGCCGATCAACCTGCTGGGATTCAAAGATGGCACCGCCAATCCTGATACGCATAATCCAGCGTTGATGAACCAGCTGTTGTGGGTTACCGACGAGCAGCAGGAACCGGCATGGACGCGTGGCGGCAGCTATCAAGCGGTGCGCATCATCCGTTTTCATGTCGAAATGTGGGACCGCACACCGCTCGGTGAGCAGCAAACCATCTTTGGCCGTGAGAAGTTATCGGGTGCGCCGCTTGGCATGAAAAACGAGCATGACGTACCGGATTACAGCAAAGATCCCGATGGTGATTTGATTGCGCTGGATGCCCATATTCGTCTCGCCAATCCACGTACGCCGGAGACCGATAGCAGCTTGATGCTGCGGCGCGGTTACAGCTATTCCAGCGGTATTACCGGATCGGGTCAGCTGGATATGGGTTTATTGTTTGTTTGTTACCAGCATGATTTAGCCAAAGGCTTTATTACCGTGCAGCAGCGCCTCAATGGCGAAGCGCTGGAAGAATATATTCGCCCGATTGGCGGCGGATACTTTTTCGCGCTGCCGGGCGTGGCGGATAAAAACCATTATCTCGGGCAATCTTTACTGCAGGCCTGATTAATAAATGAGCAGCGCCTGCGTAAGCTAGCGATACGCAGGCGCGTTTGTTAAACATTCCTTAAACTTTACGCTGGATGCAGCCGCTTCCGAATGTTCCTAAAAAGTTCTACCACCCGCC
>NZ_DALYOQ010000032.1:33480-43942 GCF_031974595.1 Pantoea sp. CTOTU46764
CATCTGATAAATTTACATAATTTAATTTAAGGTAAAAGACCTCAGGCTTCGCTTATCTTTTTTTCTTTATCGGGACGTAAAATTAATGTTGCAAACCACCGTAAATATGATGCACTTTATTCATAAGCGTTGTCAGTTGTGTGGCTAAGCCACTGGAGTTCGCGCATGATTCGTCTCTCTCTGGGACAGTTAAATAGTTTCAACACATGCAGTACACTGCGGGGGATTTCTTCCCTGCTAAATAACCTCTCTACTTTTCAAACGTCATTCTCGTTCAATCTCATTTTCTTTACCGGTGCGCGCCTGCGTCTCGGCGCTGATGCGTACCATTCTCACTGGCTCGACACGGCTTACAAGGAAGCCAACTAAACCTCTAAAGCGTTCAAGTCATCGCCGCGGGTGATCCGCCGCGATAAATGAAACCAACTGTAAGGTGCCACTATGGGAAGACAGAAAGCAGTGATCAAAGCACGTCGTGAAGCAAGACGCGTTATTCGTAGCGACTCTCGCAGTCACCGTCAGCGTGAAGAAGAATCGGTCACTTCGCTGGTGCAAATGGGTGGGTTGGATTCGATTGGTATGGCACGTGATGCACGTGACCGCGGGCCGATTGAAGCCAGAAATGAAGCTCAGGCACACTATCTCCATGCCATAGAAACGAAACAGCTTATTTTCGCCACCGGTGAAGCCGGCTGCGGAAAAACCTGGATTAGCGCAGCCAAAGCGGCTGAGGCCCTGATCAATAAGGATATCGAAAGGATTATCGTTACGCGCCCGGTTCTGCAGGCGGATGAAGATCTCGGTTTCCTCCCCGGAGACATTTCCGAGAAATTCGCGCCTTATTTCCGACCGGTATACGACGTTCTGGTTAAACGTCTCGGCGCTTCCTTTATGCAATACTGCCTGCGGCCCGAAATTGCCAAGGTAGAGATCGCGCCCTTCGCCTACATGCGTGGACGTACCTTTGAAAATGCTGTGGTGATCCTTGATGAGGCACAAAACGTCACCGCCGCACAGATGAAGATGTTCCTGACTCGCCTGGGGGAAAACGTGACGGTTATCGTCAACGGCGATATCACCCAGTGCGACCTGCCGTCCCATGCCAAATCTGGCCTCGCCGATGCGTTAGCGCGCTTTGAAGAGGATGAAATGATTGGTGTGGTGCGTTTCGGCAAAGAGGATTGCGTCCGTTCAGCGCTGTGCCAACGCACGCTGCACGCTTACAGTTAACCGTTTGATTGAGAATGTAGCTAAGCAAAACCCGGCGTGAGCCGGGTTTTTTATGTGCGGGATGATGGCGGCATACCATTGGGCGTTTTTTTCACATTATCGCCTGCCCCAGCCCTCCAAAATTTATGTTACTACAACGATTAACATCGCTTTATTGTTTATCCTTGAAAAAGTGTCAGATGAAAAAATATCCCGATAACCTAAAAAATAATTTTGGGAATATTCTTGGCTTTTTTTTCAGTGCTCATCAATACCTTAACTCAAATCTTAAGAAATTTCCTATATAAATCAGATCGAAAAGATCGCCTCGCTTTATTGCCTTCCAAAATCTCCAGCTATATATTCGCGCGGTAACACACAGGGAAAGTGTGCCTACGCGTGCTTTCCGCGCCATTTTTACAAGGAGTAAACATGAGCAACTCTTACCAGAATGAAATCCCCAAAGCCCGTATCAATCTAAAACTCGACCTGCACACAGGTGGGGCGGCGAAGAAGACCGAGCTGCCACTCAAACTGCTGGTGACCGGCGATTTCAGCAACGGCGCGGAAGACCGCCCGCTGTCTGAACGCGAAAAAATCAACGTTAACAAAAACAATTTCAACAGCGTGCTGGCCGATATCGCGCCTGCGGTGTCATTTGCCGTGCCAAATACCCTGGCCGGCGACGGCAGCGAAGAGAACGTGGCGCTGAACTTCCGCGACATGAAAGACTTCGAGCCGGAGCAGGTTGCCCGCCAAATCCCTCAGCTGCGCGCCATGCTGGCGATGCGCAATCTGCTGCGCGACCTCAAATCCAACCTGCTGGATAACGTCACCTTCCGCAAAGAGCTGGAAGCCATCCTAAAAGATCCGGCACTCAGCGACGAACTGCGCAGCGAGCTGTCTGCGTTAGCCACCGATCAAGCCTGATCATCCCCGTAACGGACTATAGAGAGAGAATGCTGATGTCAGTTCAGAATGAAAGCCGTACCGCCGGTGAAACCACCGTGCTGGATCGCCCCGCTGCGGGCGGCGTCTACGCGTCGCTGTTTGAAAAAATCAACCTCAACCCGGTGTCAGAGCTGAGCGACCTCAACGTCTGGCAGGACAATCAGGCGATGTCTGATGCCACCGCCGACGAGCGCGTCACCGCTGCGATGCAGGTATTCCTGACGCGTCTGAAAATCAGCGGCGCGAAAGTGGAAAAGCTGGATAAAAACCTGCTGGATCATCACATCGCCGAGCTGGATCGCCAGATCAGCCGCCAGCTGGATGCTGTAATGCATCACGACGAGTTCCAGAAAGTGGAATCCGCATGGCGCGGCCTGAAGTCGCTGGTGGATAAAACCGACTTCCGCCAGAACGTGAAAATCGAAGTGCTGGACGTGTCGAAAGATGACCTGCGTCAGGATTTTGAAGACGCGCCGGAAATCATCCAGAGCGGCCTCTATCTGCAAACCTACGTCGCTGAATATGACACGCCGGGCGGCGAGCCGATTGGCGCGGTGATTTCGGCTTACGAATTTGATGCCTCGGCGCAGGACGTGGCGCTGCTGCGCAACCTGTCGAAAGTGGCTGCTTCTGCACACATGCCGTTTATCGGTTCGGTCGGCCCACAGTTTTTCCTCAAAGACTCAATGGAAGAAGTGGCGGCGATTAAAGACATCGGCAACTACTTTGACCGCGCCGAATACATCAAGTGGAAGTCATTCCGTGACACCGATGACTCACGCTACATCGGCCTGACCATGCCGCGTGTGCTCGGTCGTTTGCCGTATGGCCCGGATACCGTGCCGGTGCGCAGCTTCAACTACATCGAAGAGGTGAAAGGCCCGGATCACGACAAATATCTGTGGACCAACGCCTCGTTCGCCTTCGCCGCCAACATGGTGCAGAGCTTTATCAGCAACGGCTGGTGCGTACAAATTCGTGGCCCGCAGGCCGGTGGTGCGGTGCAGGATCTGCCGATCCACCTGTACGATTTGGGCACCGGAAATCAGGTGAAAATCCCGTCTGAAGTGATGATTCCGGAAACCCGCGAGTTTGAGTTCGCTAACCTCGGCTTCATCCCGCTTTCGTATTACAAGAACCGCGATTACGCCTGCTTCTTCTCGGCTAACTCAACGCAGAAACCGGCAATCTACGACACCGCTGATGCGACGGCCAACAGCCGCATCAACGCGCGTCTGCCGTACATCTTCCTGCTGTCGCGCATCGCACACTACCTGAAGCTGATCCAGCGCGAAAACATCGGCACTACCAAAGATCGTCGCCTGCTGGAGCTGGAACTCAACACCTGGGTGCGCACGCTGGTGACCGAGATGACCGATCCAGGCGACGAGCTGCAGTCTTCACACCCGCTGCGCGATGCAAAAGTGCTGGTGGAAGACATCGAAGACAACCCGGGCTTCTTCCGCGTCAAGCTGTTCGCCATCCCGCACTTCCAGGTGGAAGGCATGGACGTGAACCTGTCGCTGGTTTCTCAGATGCCGAAGGCCAAGGCTTAAGGCGCAGGAGGCGCGATGAAAATCTACCGACCGTTATGGGAAGACGGGGCGTTTCTGACGCCGCAGCAGTTTCAGCAGCAGTCGCTGTGGGACGCTCACGTCGCCGACACAGTGGCGCGTATGGGCCTGGCGCATCCGTGGGGCGTGGTCCATGCGGAATTTGACGATGGCGCGCTGGCGCTGTCACGTCTCAACGCCACCCGCCTGACGGTGCGCTTTCCCGACGGAACGCTGACGGACACCGCGCTCTCCGACAACCTGCCACCGGCCTGCGACCTGTCCGTTGCAGCCGGCCAGGAACAGGTTGAAGTGGTGCTGGCTTTGCCGTTGCTGAGCGCCAATGGCGGTAATCTCGACGACGGCAGCGACAGCGAACGTCCGCGCCGCTGGGTGGCCGGTCGTGAAGAGGTGCAGGAGCTGGCGGGGCAGGAGCGCACCGGCATTGCCGTGCAGCGTTTTGCTCTGCGTCTGCGTCTTGTGAATCAGGAAAACGGCGCGTATCTCACCTGTCCGGTGGCGCGCCTTGTGCGCAACGCGCAGGGACAGTGGACACGCGATGCGTCATTTATTCCACCAATGTTGTCGCTGTCGGCCAGTCCGGCGGTGCTGACAGCGCTGGGTGACCTGCTACATCGTCTGAGTGCCCGCCGTCAGCGACTGATGGCGCTGCGGCGCGAGAGCAACGAGCGCATGGCCGATTTTGCTGTCGCCGACGTCTCGCTGTTCTGGCTGCTCAACGCGCTGAACAGCGCCGAGCCGGTGCTGCTGGAGTTGTTCCAGTCACCAACCCGTCATCCGGAACTGCTGTACCGAGAGCTGGCGCGCCTGGCTGGCAGCCTGCTGACTTTCTCTCTCGAACACGATGCCGGAAATATCCCGGCTTATCGGCACGACGCGCCGGAGCAGGTGTTTCCGCCGCTGTTTTCGCTACTGGATTCTTTGCTGGAAGCCAGCCTGCCATCGCGCGTCATCTCCATCGACCTAAGCCGTGAAGGCGTGCTGTGGAAGGGGCGATTCCACGACGCGCGGCTGCGCGAAGGGGCAGATTTTTATCTGTCGGTGCGCTCCACGCTGCCAAACCACGAGCTGCAGAGCCGCTTCCCGCTGCTGTGTAAAGCAGGCAGCCATGACGACGTGTCGGAGGTGGTCAACATCGCGCTCAGCGGCATGACCATCCGCCCGCTGCCGCATGTGCCTGCCGCCATCCCGCTGCGTCTGGAAAATCAGTACTTTGCGCTAGACCTGTCAACAGCGGCAGCGCGCGCCATGCTCGATTCCGGTGGCTGCACCTTCTACACCCCGGAATCGTTGGGCGAATTGAAACTTGAACTCTATGCGGTACTGCGCTCATGAACAGCAATAACGCGCTGACCGAGCGCCTTTTCTTTGCCGGCTGGCTAATGGTCAGCCAGCTACGCTGCGGTCAGCAGATTGACAATGGCGATGCGCTCTATCGTCGCGCTACCGGCTGGGTGAACGATGCCCGCCAGGCGCTGACGGAGGCGGGTTTTAGCGAAGCCAATCGCGACCACATGCTGTACGCCTTTTGTGTGTTGCTGGACGAAGCGGTGCTGAACCGCGGTCAGCAGGATGACGGCTGGCTGCGCTGGAGCCGTGACCCGCTGCAGGTGCGTTTCTTTAACTCGCTTAACGGTGGCGAGGCGTTGTGGGAACGTATTCGCGAATTGCTGCGCGAACCCGCTGCGGACGAGACGGTGCTGACCTGTCTGTATCGCACGTTACAACTGGGTTTTGTTGGTCATTACCGCGAGCAGGATGATGAACGCCGCGAGGACGTGGTGCGCGAGTTGGCGACGCGTGTGCCACCGTTTGCCCTGGCACAGGATGCGCCGCTGGTGGTGCGTCCGGCAGGCATGCGCACAGGTCGCCGTTTTTACTGGATGAGCTGGGTGGTGGTCGCCGTGCTGCTTGGCAGCCTGTGGTTCGTCCTGGACGGCTGGCTGGCTCAGATGGTGTCCGGCATTGCGGGGATGAACAAGTGAGAAGCGGGATCGGCAACTTCGCCCTGATCGTGCTGGCCGCGTTGCTTACATTGTGGCTGATCCTCGGCTTCTGGCCGCTTTCGGGCATTACTGCGGCGGCGCTGTGCCTGCTGGTGTTGCTGGTCGCCGGGCTGATGCTATGGCGGCAGGCACGCCAGCGTTATGTGGAAATCGCTGTGGCCGATGATCGTCTGCCGCCTGAAGATTTTCGCGGTGCGGTAGTGCTGGTGTGTGGCGACAGTGCATCGCTGTTCTCCGGCAATCAGCCGCGTGAAACCGTGCAGGGCTGGTATCTGCCGGTTGATGCGCCAGAACAGTTGACTGCGATGGCCGACTACATCACCACTCAGCGTCCGGCTCTGCTGCCACAGGTCTCGCTGTTGCTGACAGTGGTGCCGGAGCAGCACACGTCTGCTGAAGACTTTACTTCCCACTTTCACGGCTGGCAGCGTGCGCTGCTGCAGTGCCGTCGCGTGCTGAAGTGCGCGCCACCGCTGTGGACTGCATGCTGGGTATCACACCCGAACCACGAAGCAGAATGGTTCAGCATCACGCCGGGCCAGGGGGCGCTGCAGGCGTGCATCGCCGGCAACGATACGATGCCGCTGACTGAATGGTTCCGGGAGCAGCCGTCGCGCCTGGTGCAAATGCAGTGGCTGGACAGTCTGCTGATGTGGCAGGAAAAGCACCTTACGCCACTGACGCAGATGAAGCCATGCCGCGCCGGGATTTGCCTGACGCCGGTAACGGCGCTGGCGGACAACCTGTGGGAGCAGCATCTTACTGGGCTGACCACGCTGCCTTATGCACCCGCAGGCACCGATGTCGCGCTGCCATTGCCGGATGCGCTGCTGGCTGGCTTGCCGCGCAGGCAGGGCGTCAGCCGATGCCTGAGGCTGGCGCGCGCGGCGGGCATGATTGTGGCGGTGTTTCTGGCGCTGGCGCTGCTGGCATCGTTCCTTAACAACCAGCGGCTAATCCGCACTATTGGTGACCATCTGACGCTGTGGGCACACCTGTCTGGTGAACCGGCAGAGCCGAAGGTTCACGCGCGCGCGCAGTTAATCGCCGATCGCACACTGCTTGATGGCTGGCAGCGCGGCGGTGAACCGCTTCGCCTTGGCCTGGGACTGTATCAGGGCATGCGCCTGTTCGCGCCGGTCGACGCCGCCATCAACAGCTGGGCGCCTCCGCCGCCTCCGCCGCCGGTTATCCAGCAGATTGTTGAAGGGCCGAAGACCGTGCGCCTCGACAGCCTGTCGCTGTTCGACTCCGGTAAATCTGACCTGAAAACCGGCTCAACCAAAGTGCTGGTCAACGCGCTGGTCGGCATCAAAGCGAAGCCGGGCTGGCTGATTGTGGTGGCGGGCTACACCGACGATACCGGCAATCCGGCGCTGAACCAGCGCCTGTCGCTGAAGCGGGCAGAATCCGTGCGCGACTGGATGCGTGACACCGGCGACGTAGACGAAAGCTGCTTCGCGGTGCAGGGCTTCGGCCAGAGTCGCCCGATTGAAAGCAACGACACTGCCGAAGGCCGCGCGGCCAACCGGCGCGTTGAAATCAGTCTGGTGCCGCAGGCCGACGCCTGCCAGGCAGCGGACGCAATCCCTCCGTCATCACAGGATGGTGACGGCAATCATGAAGAAAAGGAGTAACACATGGCAATTCCGGTTTATCTGTGGCTGAAGGACGACGGCGGTGCGGACATCAAGGGATCGGTGGACGTGCAGGACCGTGAAGGCAGCATCGAAGTGGTGGCACAGCAACATAACCTGTACATCCCGACCGACAACAACACCGGCAAGCTGACCGGCACGCGTATTCACACGCCGTTCCTGTTCACCAAGGAAATCGACTCGTCCAGCCCGTACCTTTACAAGGCGGTCACCACCGGCCAGACGCTGAAGTCTGCCGAGTTCAAATGGTACCGCATCAGCGACGCCGGCCAGGAAGTGGAGTACTTCAACACCAAGCTTGAGAACGTGAAGGTGGTGAAGGTCAAACCGGTGATGCACGACGTTAAGGACCCGTCGAAAGAGAAACACAACCATCTGGAGCAGATCGAGCTGCGCTACGAAAAAATCACCTGGACATATAAAGACGGCAACATCATTCATTCCGATTCCTGGAACGAACGCGCCACCGCCTGATTACGCGTCATATCTCGCGCCGCAGGTGCGTTGGCTGCAACACGAACTATTTAGCGTAATACCTCCGCCGGGCCGGGATTTTTACACCCGGCGGATCGTAGGGTCGCCATTCATGGCGACCTTAATACCCACCACGCCAGATGCCTGGTGATTTCATCCCCGACGGGTGAAACCACAAGTCATTTCCACCTCAGACCTGATGACCTTATGCGCATCGGTACACGGCGACGGGCGGTAGCGTGCCCCCAATCAGGAGAATTTTGCTATGGACAGTCAGTCAGCCGCGCTTCTGCGCCGCCTCAACCCGTTCTGCGCTCAGGCGCTGGAAGCCGCCGCGTCGCTATGCCAGACCCGCGTGCACACAGAAATCCAGCCGGAACACTGGCTGCTCAAGCTGCTGGAGCAGGGCGAGGGCGACATCACCGTCATCGCGCGCCGCTACGAGTGGGATATGGACGCCATCTGGCAGGATTTGCTGGCGTTTCTCGACCGGCAGCCACGCGCGGTGCGCGGGCGTCCGCAGCTTTCAGCTTCTCTTGAAGCGCTACTGAAGCAGGCGTGGCTGATGGCCTCCGCATCTGATAATTCCCCACAAATCCGCAGTATCCACCTGCTTATGGCGCTGTCTGAGCAGCCAAAACTTGCGCAGTGCGAAGGTCTGTGGCCGCTGCTGAGTTTGCGCATGAGCCAGTTGGGGCGTTTACAGCCGATGCTCGAAGCACAGTCCGACGAGCGTGCGGAAGCGGAGCCGCCGGAGATGCCGATCAGCACTATCGAGAAAGCTCCCGCAGGCGAAGCTGCATCAACCGAAGCTCTAACTCGTTTCACCCGCGACGTCACCAGTGACGCGCGTAGCGGAAAAATCGACCCGGTGTTTGGCCGCGACAACGAAATCCGCCAGATGGTCGATATCCTGTCGCGCCGCCGCAAGAACAACCCGATTCTGGTCGGCGAGCCGGGTGTCGGCAAAACCGCGCTGGTCGAAGGGCTGGCGCTGCGTATCGCCGAAGGCAACGTGCCGGACAGTTTGAAGCCGGTGAGCGTGCATACGCTCGACCTTGGCATGCTGCAGGCGGGGGCGGGCGTGAAGGGCGAGTTCGAGCAGCGCCTGAAAAATATCATCACCGATGTGCAAAACGCGCCGCATCCGGTGCTGCTGTTTATCGACGAGGCGCACACCATCATCGGCGCAGGCAACGCAGCGGGTGGCGCCGACGCAGCCAACCTGCTGAAACCGGCGCTGGCACGCGGCGAACTGCGCACCATCGCGGCCACCACGTGGAGCGAATACAAACAATATTTTGAGAAAGACGCTGCGCTGGAGCGCCGCTTCCAGATGGTGAAAGTCGACGAGCCGGACGACGATACCGCGTGCCTGATGATGCGCGGCCTCAAGTCGCGCTACGCTGAACATCACGGTGTACACATCACCGACGCGGCGGTGCGCGCCGCCGTCACGCTGTCGCGCCGCTACCTTACCGGCCGCCAGTTGCCGGACAAGGCGGTTGACCTGCTCGACACCGCCGCCGCGCGCGTGCGCATGAGCCAGGACACCACGCCGGAAGCGATTACCCGTTTAAGAGCGAAGCTGGACGCGTTGAACATTGAGCAGCGCGCCATCCTTGATGATGAGGCGCTAGGTGGCGCTATCTCGCAGGAACGACTGGCCGAAATCGCCGGCCTGATTGCGGTAACCGATGAAGAGCTGGAGGCGCTGGAGCAGCGCTACGGCATCGTGCAGTCGCTGATGCAACAGATGCTGGAAGATCGCAAAGATGCCAGCCAGCGCAGCGCCATCGCACAGCTCCAGACTGACCTCGACGCGCTGCAGCCCGGCGAGCCTCTGCTCACCGCCGACGTGGACGCGCGCATCGTGGCGGGCGTGATTGCCGACTGGACCGGCGTGCCGCTGTCGTCGCTGATGAAGGACGAGCAGGCCGAACTTCTGACGCTGGAAAACCAGCTCGCCACCCGCGTGGTCGGGCAGGACGCGGCGCTTAACGCCATCGCCCAGCGCCTGCGCGCCTCGAAAACCGGACTCACCTCGGAAAATGGCCCGCAGGGCGTGTTCCTGCTGGTCGGCACCAGCGGCACCGGCAAAACCGAAACCGCGCTGGCGCTGGCGGATTTGCTGTACGGCGGCGATAAGTCGCGGATTACCATCAACCTCAGCGAATATCAGGAAGCGCACACCGTTTCCCAGCTCAAAGGCTCGCCGCCGGGCTACGTCGGCTACGGCCAGGGCGGCATCCTCACCGAAGCGGTGCGCAAGCGCCCGTACAGCGTGGTGCTGCTCGACGAGGTGGAAAAGGCGCACCGCGACGTGATTAACCTGTTTTATCAGGTGTTTGACCGTGGATTTATGCGCGACGGCGAAGGGCGCGAAATCGACTTCCGTAACACCGTGATCCTGATGACCTCGAATCTCGGCAGCGACGCGCTGATGCAGCTGCTGGACGAAACCCCGGACGCGAGCGAATCCGAACTGCAGGAGTGCCTGCGCCCGATCCTGCGCGACCACTTCCAGCCCGCGCTGCTGGCCCGCTTCCAGACGGTGATTTACCGCCCGCTGGCGCGCGACGCGATGCGC